>NZ_JAIHAO010000075.1:0-5135 GCF_020054765.1 Caloramator sp.
AATATCAAGAGCACTAAGTGTATTAAAATTATCTTTATTTATATAATTATCAGATTTTCCCATTATCAACTGTGTATGTATATAATCGAATAGTGCTTTTTCTGATGCATAATTTTCCCAACAACCTGTATTTCCACAACTACATTGATGGTCATGTATATTTATTGTCATATGTCCCATTTCTCCTGCCAGCCCTACTGTCCCTCTATACAGTTCTCCATTGATTATTATTCCTGTACCAATACCAATTCCAGCACTTACATATACGAAATTGTTGTATTTAATTCCAGTGCCAAACCACTTCTCACCTATTGCTCCTACATTTGCTTCGTTATCTATGTGTACTTTAATTTTGAATTTATTTTCTATGATTTCTTTAAGAGGCACATCCTGCCATTTTAAATTCGGCGCCATCAATATACTGCCTTTTTTGTAATCCACAATGCCTGGCACACCAATCCCAATACCTAAAATTCCCCTAATAGTGTTAGGTGCATTTAAAATTGCTTCGTCAATCAATTCTATTAAACGCTCAATAATAGCCTGTTGACTTTCACCAATTTTTATATCGACTTTCTTTTCCCAAATGACATTTGCCATTAAATCAGTCAAAACAATTAATATATAGTTTACATCCAAATCAATACCTATTATACAGCCAGCATTGTTATTGATGCTTAATATGATTGGTTTTCTACCACCTTTTGATGCACCAGGCCCTTCTTCCCTTACAAACCCTTCGTTTATAAGTTCATCAACAAGGAAAGAGACAGTTGACTTGTTTAAACCTGTAATATGTGCAATATCCGCTCTTGAAATATTCCCTTTTTTTCTTATGGTATTGAGCACTATTGATTTATTTATTTGCTTAACTAATAATTGATCCGCTGTTATCATTTCTTCACCTTTTTATTCCATTTTCATTGTTTTATTTTCCATATATTAATTATATCACTATTTATTTTTAGATACCACATCTATCCATACAGCTATAAGTAAAATTAATCCTTTAACAACAAATTGCCAAAATGGTGGAGAATTAAGCATACTCATTCCATTATCTATACTTGCCATAACTAACGCACCTATAACCGCTCCAAACACTGTCCCTACTCCACCGCTCAGACTAGCACCACCAATCACACTAGCAGCAATTGCATCTAACTCCGCATTTTGCCCTGCAGAAACAGATGCAGCATTTAACGTTGAAGTTAGTAGTATTCCTGCAAATGCAGCAAGCAAACCATTTATAGCAAATAAAATTAGAATAATCTTTTTGACATCAATGCCTGATAATTTAGCAGCTTCAACATTACCACCAATAGCGTATACTCTTCTTCCAAACACAGTTTTAGAAGAAATGTACGAGAAAATTAACGCTAATATCAATAAAATCAATACGGATAACGGGACACCTTGATATAAATTTAAAATAAAGACAAATAAACCAACGAGAATTATTAAAAAAGTCATTTTTAAAATATCAATTCCTAATGGAGGAATATCTAAATTATATTTAGCTTTTGTTTTTCTGCTATTTAACACTAAATAAACTATCAAAAAAGCAGCTATAATCCCCAGTAAATATCCGCTATTTTGTGTTAAATAAGCTTGCCCTATAAATTGAAAATCTGAGCTCAAAGGAGCAATAGTATATCCTTTACTTATACCGATTAGAATTCCTCTAAACACAAGCATCCCTGCAAGTGTCACAATAAAAGCCGGAACGTTTCTATAAGCAACCCACCATCCATTCCATAATCCAATTATCACGCCTATTGCTAAAGCTACCAAAATAGAAACTATCCCATTTACGTGATACCAAACATTTAAAATAGCCGCAATACCACCTGTTAAACCAAGTAAAGAACCGACTGATAAATCTATTTGACCTGCAATGATTACAAATACCATTCCAATAGCCAAAATCCCAGTAGGGATTGCCTGTCTTAAAAGATTAGATATGTTTCTTGGTGTAATAAAATTGCCATCTGTTGCTATTGAAAATATAGCCCATATAGCTATTAATGCTATAAGCATAGTATATAATTTCATATTTATGTTCAAAATTCCAAGCTTTGATACATATTGTTTATATTCATTATCTTTAGGCTTTACCATCATTCCTTACCTCCTATTGCACATTGCATTATCATTTCCTGTGTTACATTTTTGTTTTCAAATTCACCTTTTTTCTCGCCTTCATGCATTACAATTATTCTATCGCTTATGCCAAGTATTTCTGGTAATTCTGAAGAAATCATTATTATTGAAATTCCTTCTTGAACGAGTGAAAACATTAATTTATATATCTCATATTTTGCACCAACATCAATGCCTCTTGTCGGCTCATCTAAAATTAATATCTTAGGTTTTCTTAATAAATTTTTTGCAAGTACCACTTTTTGTTGATTCCCACCACTTAAATTTTTAACAGGTAAATTAAGACGTGGTGTCTTTATGCTTAACTTTTTTACATAATCTTTTACATCTAATAGTTCCTCATTCTCATTTATGGTACCAAGTATACTTTTATATTTTTCTATATTTGATATAGTCATATTTTCCTTTACTGACATTAAGCTTATAAGCCCAAGTCTTTTCCTATCTTCTGGTACCATCGCAATACCATGTTTTAATGCATCATTTGGATTTTTAATAATAATTTTTTTACCCTCTAAATATATTTCACCTGAATACTTCCCAGGATATGAACCAAAAATACTTGAGACAAGTTCCGTTCTCCCTGCCCCTATAAGCCCTGCAATTCCTAATATTTCTCCTTCTCTGAGACTAAAACTAACATTTTTTACTATTCTTCTATTAGGAACTTTGATATCAAAAACATTAAAATTCCTTACTTCAAATATCTCTTTGCCTATCGAGTGTTCTTCTCTGGGATAAAGTTGCGATAACTCTCTTCCTACCATCATATTTATAATTTTTTCTTGTGTTAAATTTTTAACATCATCACTTCCAATTGTTTTGCCATCCCGAATTACAGTAACAGTATCAGCTATTTCCATTACTTCATTTAACTTATGTGAAATATAAATACAGGTAACACCATTTTGTTTCAAATGCTTTAAAATATTTAACAAGATTTCTACATCGGATTCTGTTAAAGAAGATGTCGGTTCATCTAAAATCAGTAAATTTGCATTCTTCGATAATGCTTTCGCAATTTCAACCAATTGTTGCTGTCCAACACCTAAATTTTTTACTAACGTATTTGGATTAATATCAAGATTAAATTGTTGCAAAATTTTTTTCGTCTCGATATACATTTGATCAAAATCAACTATCCCATTTTTATTTGGTTCATTCCCTATAAAAATATTTTCTTTTACTGAAAGCTCCTTAATTAAAGCTAATTCTTGATATATAATAGCTATACCTTTTCTTTCAGCATCTTTAATTGAATGTAAAATCAATTTTTCACCATTATAAAATATTTCGCCAGAATAAGTACCATAAGGGTATACACCACTCAATATTTTCATCAATGTAGATTTTCCTGCACCATTTTCTCCACAAAGAGCATGAATTTCTCCTTTCTTTACTTTAAGAGAAACATTATCTAAAGCTTTGACTCCTGCAAAATCTTTTGTAATATTACGCATTTCTAAAATATATTCACTCATATTAACCCTCCATTGTTAAGCATAAGTAGGGGAATGATTTCATTCCCCTACAATTTTTTATTGTTTAGGCCATTGGTCTTTGGGAATATTCTTATAAACTTCTTCTAACTTTTGGAACCCATCCTTTATAACCGTATCAAACATATTATTTTTGTCAACTGCAATAGGAGTTACCAAAACAGAAGGTACATCTATCTTTCCATTATTTACAGTTCCATTTGTTTCAATTTTTTCTCCTTTCGCCATAGCAACTGCCATTTCAGCCGCTTTTGTAGCTTCTAATACGATTGGCTTATATACAGTCATGGTTTGTTTGCCTTCCACAATCAACTGACAATTTGCTAAGTCAGCATCTTGACCAGAAATAGGCACTTTTCCAGCTAATTTCTGTTCTTCTAAAGCTCTGATTGCTCCCAATGCAGTACTGTCATTAGCGGCAACAACTGCATCAATTTTATTATTATTAGCTGTTAACGCATTTTGCATAATCTTATAGGCTTCGTTGGTATCCCAATTTTTAGCCCATTGTTCTCCTACAATTTTAATATCCCCCTTGTCAACTAGTGGCTTTAATACTTTCATCTGCCCTTCATAAAATAGTTTTGCATTATTATCTGTCGGAGAACCTTCAAGCAAGAAATACCTACCCTTGGGTACTAATTTAGTAATTGCTTCTGCTTGTAATTCTCCAACTTTAACATTATCAAAAGATACATAATAATCTAAATCAGAGTTCATTATTAATCTATCATAGGCTAAAACCTTTACACCTGCTTTATGCGCTTCTTCTACTATAGGCGCAATAGCACTACCATCAGTCGGAAGTATAACTAAAACTTTTATCCCTTGAGCAATTAAATTTTGGCATTGTGAATATTGCAATTGTGGATCACTGTTAGCAGATTGCACTAAAACTTCTGCTCCCAATTCTTTCGCTCTTTTTACAAATAAATCTCTATCCTTTTGCCATCTTTCCAAAGCCAAATTATCCATACTGAAGCCTATTTTGATTGTTTCTGTATTTTTAGCATTATCTGAAGAAGTTGTTGTAGAAGTAGTACTTTGCTGGTTGTTAGATGTAGTAGCACATCCAGAAAATACAAATGTCAAAATTAACACCATTATAAGTGGTAAAACAATTTTTCTGGAAATTTTCCATGACATACTTATTCTCCTCCTCAAAATAATATATTTTTATAATATTTTTGCTGTAAAAGATTTTGTCTTGTGATATTTTTGGACACCCCCTTTTAACTATTTTTTGAGATTCTTTTAAATGTATTTTTTAGTAAGTAATACAAGTCCTTGTAGATAGCATATATTTCATCATATTTACTTACATTTTCTCCTATTGGATACACACTATCAGTCACTTTGATGAGTGTACTACATGCCTCCTCAACATCTTTAAATATACCATATCCTACTGCTGCCATTATTGCTGCGCCAAAAGCTGGTCCTTCAGTCGCATTTACCATGTCTACTCTGACA
>NZ_JAIHAO010000076.1:0-6794 GCF_020054765.1 Caloramator sp.
TTGGACAGGGAATGATAGCAAACATTAAACATCGAATATAATTATTCTATAAAGTTTATAATTCGTTCACTTAAAAATAAAAATTTCTTTAATATAAAGTGAACGAATTTTATGGATTGTTTCCTTTGGTTATTTTTAATTTTAAAGTTAACAATCCATATTATCATTGTAAATTAAAATATCGATAATTTTTATGTAATATTTATAACAATCTTACTATGCTCCAATCAAAACAAAGTTTGATTAATAAAAAATGGTTGGTGAAAGAGAATAAAGTTTAGTAAAAACACGTGAGGTGCTTACAGGAGAAATTTTGTAATCCTTCACAGGGTTTTTATGTCTTGGAACGAACTGAATGTGCAGCCACACCCAATCCAACGGTCCCGTTGATTTTTTTCTACAATCATAAGCATGATTTCGTGATAGATAAATCAATTCTAATGCTATGTAATAAATTTTGGAATAATTCTTGTGGTTTGCTAAGTGAGTTTTTTCTCAGTGGGAAAAAGAGGAATTAAGGATAACCTTATGAACTTTTCGAATTTGTCAACATTACGTTGACGCTTTCGAAAAGTTGAATTTTGCTGCTGGACCCTTGTCTTACTCCTTTTGGCCCGATAAAATAAGTCAAAAGGGGGTGGTATTAATGAAACCAGTAAGATGTAATAGTACTTATGCATTTAGCGAAGATGAAGTTTGTGAAAGCAATAAATATAATCTCAGCGTTACAGTTGTTCAGAATGTTATATATGCCTATTCAGTTCTAGATTTATGGATAATACAAAGAACTGGGAAGAAACGATACCTTCTTTATCACCAGAACAAGAAATTTGGAAATAAGAATTATCATTTTCAGCAGGAGTTTACCAATCTTGATGATGTATTTGAGTATCTGAAAAGGCATGATGAATATGTCTTGAAAGAAAAATGGGCTTTACCTAAACAATTGAAGGTGGCATATAGAAAGGCTAGAAGGCATAAATGACAAAGATAGAAATCCCAGGTAATATATAAAAATGAGCCTGTAAATATAGCACTATATTGCTATTACAGGCTCATTTTTATATGTAATACTATTTAGACCATAACAGTATCTTTTAATTCGTTATCTGCATCAGATTGCAGTTTTTTGATACATCCATAAAGCATCTTAATAATTTCAATTAGCCTTAGTTCCAATGCATCATACTCCTCTTTGGTGATATATTCATTCATAAGGGCTATGGTAAGAAAGTTACGGGTCTCCCCTGCACTTCCGAGGGCCAGATTGTAGTGGTAGTATTCTCTGCTTTGATATAACTGTGTATTGCCCTCTGCGATATTAGCGCAAATACTAGTACACGCCCTGAGGAGTTGAGACACAATTATATGAGTTTCAAATTTAGGAAACTTTTTAGTGATTTTATATATTTCACTTGTTAATTCTGCTGATTTCTGCCATACTTTCAGGCTTTTGAAGTCTTTTATGTATAAATTCTGACCCATAGAACCATCCTTTCAAATTGAATTTTTTACATTATACGGAGGGATAGGGAAAAGTCAAGTTTTTGTAAGAGAATTTTTGTAAAGTAATTTTTAAAAGGTGAAAGGGGTTAGGGGAAGTAAATACTGGATTTGCATGTTCCTTAACACCATATACCTTAACCATTGTATCCAAATAAGTTTTTGTCGCTCTAAAATCGGCATAAGTGTAGTTAAAACAAGGCTTTCGGGGAATTAACTAAATAACATATATATTAGGAGAAGAGTGAAGGAGGAAGGAGAAAAGGGATAGGGTAAAAAGAGCCAAAAAATAAATAAAAAATACTTGATTTTACATTAAAAGATTTCATATAAATTAATTGTTCACGAATAATAAGGCATTTTACATTAATCATGATTGAATACCTCTATACTGTTTCTATTTATAGTATGCTTACCAATTCAGGTAAGCAATTTTTTTGCAAAAATACTTGAAATTATAAAAAGTGATTAAATATAAAGAACTATAACGAACTTAAAATATATTGAAGAATGGAGGAATTTGTATGAACAATAGGATTTTACGAGCCTCTGTGGGCATGGTTAGGATGCTAGGGCGATGGTCTTAAAACCCTTGTAGCATCGCCATTGGCAGGCTACCATACCCACTTCTCATTATCAATGGTACACTTCGTCAAACTGGAAATTAATATACAAATATTAGAAAAAGTCGTAAAATCTTATTGAATGAAATTTGTATAAAGTTATTTAGCGTTCACAGGGATTCATTAAATCTAATAATGAACCAATCTCAACAAGCAACTTGTTAATTTATGAAGGTAAGTTTTACAGTATCGGGAGTAGTAGATTAAGTGTTCAAATGGATAAGACAGTCAATCAGGATGCTTTCATCTTGTCTTTGCCTGCAATTGCAGATGCGATAAATAAAGCAGGAGTAGAAGGTGAGGTAGATGTAATCCTGGGAGTAGGGCTCCCGATTGTCAGTTATGGAACACTAAAGAGAAAATTTCGTGAGTATTTTTTAAGACGGGACATAAAATTTAATTTTAATAAAAAGGATTATACAATTAATATAGTTGATTGCCGTACTTATACTCAAGGGTATTCCGCACTGATAACGGTGTTTAATAATTACAGAAATCTGCTATGCAATGTTATCGACATTGGTGGATATACAATTGATTTTTTCAGAGTAGAAAATGGAATCATTGATGTTTCATCATGCTACTCGCTTCATAGCGGAATCATTACGTTAATTGCGAATATCCAGCAGGAACTTTTAAAAACGAATATTAAGTTAACGGAAACTCAGATACAGGATATTATAGCAGGAAAAGAACCTGTCCTTTTCGAGGCTGACATTAAGGAAATAATTAAAGTGATGTCAGAAGAGTATGTAGAAAACATATTAGCCAAAATTGAAGAATATGGGTTTGAATTCCGTAACCCTACTGTTTTCACAGGCGGGGGAAGTATGCTGCTTCAGAAATATATTGAAGAATCCAGAAGAGTAAAATATGCAGATTTTCTTGACCAGTTTGCAAATGCCAGAGGCTATAAAATCCTATTAGAGCAGGAACTAAGAAGGTGATTTTATGACTGTAAAAAGGCTTAATTTATCTTTTTCTTTAGACAGAAAAGATGATTTAGAAGTCTTTAATATATTATCAAAGCAGAAATATAAAACAGATTATGTCATAAAGGCAGTATTAAGTTACACGGGGAAAGGGAACAAAACTTTTGATAAGGAAACAATAAAACAGGCTGTAAAAGAGGCAATAGCAGAATGTGGAGGAATTACTACAGGAAACAGCAGAAAAGATAATGATGATTGTATTCAGCATGAACTGCCTGACAACATATTCGATATGTTTGATAATTTATAGCCTTTAACCTTTATGAGCAGTGAAGTTTCAGACTTCCTGCTTTTTTTCTTGGATAAAAGTATAGGTGGACAGATATTGAATAAGCCATAAATTTCCTTAGGTTAAGCCTTATTCTACCTTACCCCTTTCTCCTAATTCCTTGTTCCTTATTACAGAGTTCCCAAACGAACTGGAATGAAATGTATGGAACTATAAGGAACTAAGGCTTGAATATCAATTTAATAAAATCCGATTTTAGAAACGGTTTCCTTAATAAGAAAATTAGTAAGAATGAATTATTAGAAACGCATCTTTTTCTATTAAAAACGGAGCAAATGGGTAGGTTTTGTATACCTTGATTAGGGAAAAGGGGTTAGAAATGGTTTTAAGGATTAGGGGACAAAAAAGTGATTCTAAAATTGATATATAGCAGGTGAAGGGGGATTAAAGTCTAAAGGGAATAGGAGCCACAGGATATAGTATATTGTAAATAATAAAAGTATCGATTTTTCTTACCCATTAAATCTTATAAAAAATCTATATAAAAAAGGCTTTCCAGCAAAAACTGAAAAGCCTTTTAAATCTGCTAGTCTGTTAGATTGATATCGAGATATTGAATCATCTCGTTTATACTTGGGTAATTTTCCTTAAACTGCTTTGGTTCTAGTTCAGGAATTTCTTTAGAGAGTTTCAAAAGCAAATTCTTCAGTTCTTTCAATAAATCTTTTTCGCTATCGTGATTATATTCATATACGCTAACGAGAATATCGAGATAATAATCGAGATTTTGATATAATAAGGAATCTCGTCCAAAGGATGTCTCTACAAAGTTAAATAATTCCTTGATTTCTGATTTTAATTGTTTTGATTTCATGAGCATCATCTCCTTTTTGATTTTTGATAGTTTAGAAGATGATATATACTAATGTCAAATAAAAATTTTATTTCATGCACATTTATTTTTGTCGCTCAAAAGGGGTTTCAAACCCTTGTATTAATGAGCATCTTTCTGTTTTTACTAAATACATATATATTATAAGGACTTTACGACATCAAGAACGGAAATTAAACTAGACTATAGTGATAAGTTTTCAGATATGATACAAATTAGTATTCCCTTATTTATTATTGTATTTTAAAAGCAAATGGGTACGAAGTTTTTTTAAAATCCTTGTTTTTAATTGGCGGGAGTATTCAGGTGTAATATTTAATTTTGCTGCTATTTCTGCATGTGTATACCCTTGAATAAACAAATTCCATAATTTCCATTCTCCGCAAGTCAGTATATTTTTTATATCTGACAAAAGAGTTTTTATATCCTTGATTTCATTAGTTGAACTGCATATATGATTACTAAATAGAAACCTATCAAAATAGTTAGATGAGTCATTATTATTGCATTTATGCTTTATCTTATCTATGCTAAATATCTGAAGTGCTAAGTCCTTTCTCACACATCTATATATGTAATTCCAATAATCATCGCAGAATTTAATAGCAAGATAATAGGAGTATTCATTATTGTATTGCTCAATTGATTTTTCAAGTTTTTCTAATGGAACTCTTTCTACAACTTCCCAAAACGGATAGATTAGAGAATAGTTCCACGGGTTATTACTATCCCAATACCCATATTGGTCAATATAATCTTTAAGATATTTTTCACAGGCAATGCTAAAGTCTATTTTAAATTTGTTCGTATTAATATCACTGGAAAAGGACTTCTGTAGGTCATAAAGTTTAGAATATTTTTGCTTTCTCATCTTTGAAGAATATATTTTAGTTATATCCCCTGTTATCGTCCATTTCAAAAGGGGCTCCATTAAATTGTATAGATTAATTAAAGTCTCGTTTTGCCGACTTTTACTTAAGATGTTTTTGCTTTTCTCTAGTTTATATTGATATAAAAGTTTTTTTACATTCTCATCATTTACAAATGGTTTTTTCGTCATAAACATTCCTCCACAACTGTTTTTGACATTTTAGCCATAGCAGGAAGAAAATCAAATTTTCACCTGAAAAATTTAAAAAAATAAGATTAAAATTTGAAACCTAACGAAACGACCAATATAATGCCTCCAAATTAAGACGGAGGCGATGTATATGGGAAACAAAACATTTTCATTTGGAAAGGTAAAAGGGATGGATATGGTGAAAGTTATGAATATGGAAATTATCCATGCCAATTTTTCAGGTTTGCAGTACCTATGGGGGCAGTATAAGAGAAGCACGAACAATTTAGTAAAAGAAGAAATTGCAGAATGCTTTAAAACATATGCGGGTGACTATATTGTTAGATTTGGGAAATATAAGGGACTAACGCTGAAGCAAATTGATGAAATAAATAGAAGTTATATAGAAAACTATCTTACCCATAATGATAACGAAGAAATTAGAGTAGTTGTTAAAACATACCTCAAATATCATCCAAAAAAGATGAAAGGCGAGTTTAATACCTATCAACAGCAGACATATGCATACTATCATGAGTTAAAAAAGAGAATAGACGATAGTAGTCAATCATATATAGAGTACGTTATTAGAAACATGGGGTATGTAATAGAGAATGGGAAGTTTGAGCACTGTCCCTGGGGATGTGATATGCACAGTAAAAGGTATCAGCATGCAATTTTGAAGAAAGGTACGGATAATTCTTTTTTTATAATTTGCTTTAAATGCGGAAAAAATGAAAACTTTATCAAATTCATATGTGAAAAGAAAAACTGTAGTTTTATTGAAGCACTTGAATGGATAGCAGGAGTTTTAGGAATTACAGTTGCTAATCTTCCCAAAATTAACGCTGAAGAAATAAAAAAGGAATTTGTAAATGTTGAAGAAGAAATTTTGCTTGAGAAGCGAATTCTTCCAGAGATTAGCCTTGAAGGTTTTGGTTTTAATAAAGGAGTATATCCTCCTGTGTTTTTTGAGAGAGGATTTACTGCAATAGATGCAGAAGAGATGGAAGTTTATTTTGCGGGAAGAGATTGTACTAATGGTTTTAAAAACAGAATATGCTTCTTAATTAGAGATTTAGAGGGCAGGCTTGTAGGGGTTGTTGGGAGAAGTAAATATAGTGAAGAGGAACATTACAACTATTGGGCTAAAAGATTGGGATTAGATGATACTATGAGCAGAGAAGAACAAATAAAAGAGATTGAAAATCAAAACTGCAAATATAAAAAATATTATAATTTTGAGGGGTTTAAATCGGGATGTGCTTTATATAATGCGAATAGGTTGGTTAATAGCAGTAAGGAAGAAGTTTTTATTGTTGAAGGTCCTTTTGATGTAATGAAAATGGTTCTTAAACATGGTTATAAAAATACGGTTGGGATGTTTGGCCATTCGCTCAGTAAGGGACAACTATATCAACTTTACCAGTTGTATGAGAATGTAAGAGAAAAAATTAAGATATATCTACTTGTTGACAACGATGAGGCTGGATTA
>NZ_JAIHAO010000024.1:0-25848 GCF_020054765.1 Caloramator sp.
TGTAGTTAATTTAATTTTACCAGGCATCTAAAACAGGTGCATATTTTTTTTGTAAAAAAAATATGCTGGGGCTACGCCCCAACATTTATTATAGAACCAGATTTTTAAGATGAATGTCGCTCTATTTTTAGGTAATATTATAAACCTTATCAACTTCTGACTCATTATTTATAAAATATAGATAGGCATAAGAATTGAAAAGGCAAACAAACTCCATAAAAACTTATTGTTGTACCATAATTTTGTTTCCTTTTTCATTTTTCCTGTTCTTCTTTTGCTTCCTTTATATTTTTTATATCATAAACTCCACTTTCAACAGTTTTAATTGCAGCATCAAGTCTTTTATCTAAAAGACAATGCAAATCCTCTGCTGAACGTCTAATCTCAAATACCAGTTCCAAAAGTTCTTTTATTTCGTGTTGTTCTGTAAAATTTATATGTGAAATGGAATTTGCAGCAGAAGCAAATCCATCAGCAGCAACACCAAGCCTTGATATTGAATCAATAATTGGTAATATTTCTGTACTAAAAAGTTCCCCAACCGATTTATACTTTACCGCAAAACCAAATTTTTCTACTGTCTCGCCCACAAAACCACCCCTTCTCAGTTTTTTAAGGGGACATTAAAATATTTTTTCTACTGCCTCCTTATATATGTTTAGTGTCTCCTTTGCAGTTTTATTCCAACTAAATTTTAATGAATGTTCATATCCCTTTCTGGCGAGACTTTCTCTTTTATTTTCATCCTCAATAAGACTCTCAATTGAGTTTTTTAGCTCTTCTGCATCAAAGGGATTAATAAGTAGTGCAGCATCTTCAACAATTTCAGGTATAGATGAAACATTAGATGTTATAACAGGTGTTTGACAGCTCATTGCTTCAAGGGGAGGAAGTCCAAAACTTTCGTACAGTGATGGATACAAAAATATCGTTGCACCACTATAAAAATAGGGTAAATCTTCATAGGGTACATATCCAGTAAATATAACATTTTCCTTTATATTTAGACTATTTGCAAGGCTTATTAAAAAGCTGTGCTCATCTTTAGAGGAACCTACAATAACAACTTTAAACTTATCCCTTATATCTTTAATGAGCCTTGAATAGGCAAGAAGTATGGATTTAACGTTTTTCCTTGGACTAAATCCACCAATGTATAAAAAGTAATCAAAATCTATGTTATATCTTTTATTTAAAAAGTCTCTGCATACATCCTTTTCGATTGGTCTAAAATAGTCATCGGCTGCAAGGTGTGTTACCTTTATCTTATCCTCCTCCACGTCAAATATCCTCATAATATCCTTTTTGGAGAAGTTTGAAACGGTAATTATAAAATCTGAATTTTGTATTATCTGTGGCATTTGTGATATAAATTTTTTTAAATATCCACGGCCAACAGTTTCGGGCATAACATATGGAATTAAATCGTGAATTGTAGATACATAGATACAGCTTTTTTTAGAAGGAAGTCCTATTCCGTTCTGTGGGACGTGGTATATGTCTATTTTTTTTGTCTTTAGATTTT
The DNA here is from genome assembly GCF_020054765.1 of Caloramator sp. Taxonomy (NCBI): domain Bacteria; kingdom Bacillati; phylum Bacillota; class Clostridia; order Eubacteriales; family Clostridiaceae; genus Caloramator; species Caloramator sp. The sequence goes on from NZ_JAIHAO010000024.1 coordinate 1,526, forward strand.
CAGGAATAAAGTATTCCTCAAAAAAATGGTGATGTTTTTTAGAGGCAATACTTATTGATATATTTTTATTAAAGTTGAATTGTTTATAGTTACTACCATACCAATATAACAAATAATTATTTTCAAAGTCGTGTAGGTTTATATATTTCAAAAGCTCTATTGTATAGGTTCCAATTCCGGTTCCAGCATAAAGATTAGCACCCCTTGCATCTATGGCAATATTCATCCTATCACTCCGAAAATTAGCTGTATATATTATAAATATTACATTTATTAGCTAAATGTGCATATTTTTTTAATATTATAGTAGCACAAAAAGAATTTATAAACATATTATAAAATAGAACTCTTAAATGGGAGATGAAGTATGTTTTTTGATGAAGTAGAAAAGGCCTATGGATTTAAAATTCTCTCCTACGAAAAAATAAAGAATATATATAAACTTAATACAGATAAAGGTTTATACTGTTTAAAAATATCAAAGTACGATTTAAAACAATATAATTTTATTATAAGTGTAATGCTATATCTTATAAGTAAAGGCTATGAACACATACTTCCTATTTACAAAACAAAGGATGGAGAGCTTTTTATATCATTAAATGATGCTTATGCATATCTTACAGACTTTATAGAATCAAAGGAGGCAGACTTTAAGGATTTAACAGAACTTAAGATGTGTATAGAGGCAATTGCAAGGCTCCATATATTATCAAGAGGATTTAAATATGACACAAGAATAAGAGATTATTATGGTAAATGGGTTGAAAAGTTTAGAAAAAGAAGTAGTGAACTTTTATACTTTAGAGCAATATGTGAAGCAAAGGAGGATAAAAGTGAGTTCGATGAGATATTCTTAAAATATTTTGATATGCACTATAAACAGTCATTGAAGTGTCTAAGGGATTTTGAAAAGTCAGGATACCTAAAAATAATGGAATCTCATAAAAAACTTCACGAGGTATGCCATCACGATACAGCAAATCACAACTTTTTAATAACAAACGATAATCTAATTATAATTGATTATGACTATGCAATAATGGATACACATCTTCACGACCTATCGAGTATATTAATCAGAAACTTAAGATATGGTAATTGGGATATTAAACTATTCAACTTCATTTTAAATGAATATGGAAGATACATTCCTGTTTCATTGGAGGAGGTTAATCTTATATTCTGCTTTATGGAGTTTCCACAGGATTTTTGGCAGGTGGGTCTGCAATATTATGTTGAGAAGCAGCCCTGGACAGAGGATAACTTTTTAAAGAGGCTAAATAGGGTTGTTTCTGATTCGGAAAATAGATTTAAATTTTTAGATGAGCTGGAGGGGTTATATGGAAAATATAGATAAATATATAGAAAAAATAGAAAAAATGAAGAGCGAACTTAACGATATAACCTTAGAACTTCTTAAAAGGACAGATGAAGAAAATATAGACATTGGGGATTTGGAGGATAAAATAAAAGGTTTAAAGGATGAAATAAAGAGGTTGAAAAAATTGAGAAAACAGCAGGAGAAGATGGAGGAACTTCTTGAGAAGAAGGATGAGATTATAAGGGAGATAGAAAAATCAAAGGAAAAGCATTTAAAGAAAAAGCGTAAAAGAAAACATTAGGAGTGATTGTATGGATTTTAAAGGGGGAAAAGATAAAATAAAAAAAATTGAAAAGGTTGACGATGGGTTTATTGTTGATATTGGGAGTAGAAGACTTCATTTAAAGAAGGTAGGTCTAAAGGAGTCAGAAATACTTTTTATAAATGAAGTTATAGAACATTCTGTGAAAAATGGATTTAATAATATTGTTGTATTTGAAATCCTAAGTGATGGGAAACCATATATAAAGTATGAAAATGAACTTTATATTTTAACAGATATATATAGCTTTGTTGATATAAAGAAGGATATAAATTCCTATTGTTTAGCTTCGCTTTTGGCAAATTTTCATACCGCAGCAGGGGGATTTACAGCAAGGGATGAAATAAAGCCAAGTGTAACATGGGGAAAGAGAACAGGTAAATATAGAAATTTTTATACAATGTTAGATAAATTTATAGATGAGATAAGTGAAAAAAGTAGGCGTAATGAGTTTGAGGAGAAGGTTGTATCTATTTTAGGTGAACTAAAGACAAGATGTAAAGGTGCAATGAAGGCCTTTAGAAGTATAGAATATTTTAATCTTCTTGAACTAAGTATGAAGAAGAAGGAAATAGTCCTATATGACATTGGAAAACAGACATTGGCGGAGTTAAATGGAAAGTATTATATATACGATGTATTTGATTTATCCTATGGACTTATAGAGGAAGATTTGGCTATGCTCATAAAAAAGACAAATAGAGAAAATAAAGACAAAATAATAGATATTTACAGTAAAAATTCACCAAGGCAGATAAACTTAAATATACTTGAGGCATATTTAAACTTTCCTGAAAATACACTTAAGGTAATATGTGAATATATGAGGCAGAAGGATGCTAATTTAGTAGCAAAGCTTCAAAGGGCCTCTATTAAGGATGATGTGAGGTGAATTTATGGAATATAAGTTTAGAGACAAAGTATATCTTTCAACATATATGTTAGACACAGAACTTTTTGATAGATATAATTTTTTAGTTGAAGATGCTGTGCCCATCCGTTCAGTATTTATATTAAAAACTAATGAAGGGCTTAAGATACTTAAAAAGATAGATTATAACTTAGAGGAACTTGAGTACATCTATGAGGCACTAAATCACATAAGAAGGATATATCCCTATGTAATAAATTTTAAGCAGAGTATAGAAGGAAAACCCTATGTTGAATATCAAGGTGGTATATATGTTGTACTTGATTTAATTGAGGGACGCGAGTGCATATATGAGAATCCAGTTGATTTAATAGGGGCATCAAAGGCACTTGCAAAACTTCATAGTGCATCAGAGGGAATTAAGGTTAAGGATATACGAAACAATCTCTATAAGATGGAAGCAAATATCATAAAAAAGATAAAGGAACTTAATATGTGTAGAGACTTTGCAAAGCTTCATTTAAATAAGAGTGCCTTTGATAAACTTTTCTTAGAGTATGCAGATTATTATATTGATGAGGCAAAACAAGCCTTAAATAAACTCCAAGATTCTGAGTATAGGAGGTTGTGCAGAGAAAGGTATGTTCTTTGCCACCACGATTTAGCACATCACAATATAATTGTGGATAATGAAGATAATTATTATTTTGTTGATTTTGACTATGCTGTTGTGGATTTACCCTATCACGACCTCTGTAATCTTATAACAAAGGCAATAAAACACAATATGTGGAATATAGATATGGCAGACACAGTTCTTCAGGGATATAGAAGCATTAACAATCTAAAAAAGGATGAACTTGAGGTGCTTTATGCATACCTTTTATTCCCACAGGATTTTTATGACATCACGATAAGCTACTATATGAAGACAAGAGGATGGGAAGAGGATGAATTTTTTGAAAAGCTAAAGCGAAAGGCAGAGTATAAGGATGATAGGGAGAGGTTCTTAAAGGACTTTAAGGAGCTTATAGAAGGATAGAGGGGAGCAAAGCTCCCCTCTATCTATTTAATATCTCTATTGTTTCAATTGCGGTTTTCTTCCAAGAATATATACTGCTTCTCTTTAGTGCTTTAAGCACCATTTTGTTATATAGAGTTTCATCTTTTAGAAGAATCAGCATTTTTTCTTTTATATCCTCTATTTCATATGGGTCAATATATAGTGTATCTTCCCCAAGAACTTCAGGTATAGATGTTTTATTTGATGCAATTGTTGGTGTTCCGCAGGCCATAGCCTCAAGTGGAGGAAGACCAAAACCTTCGTAGAAGGAGGGATATACAAAAATCTTTGCGGCATTATAAAAGATTGGAAGTTCCTCAACAGGAACATATCCAGTAAATACTACATCATCCTTTAGATTAAGTTTAAGGGCAAGGTCTCTATAATCATAATAGGACCTACCTTTTTTCCCAAGTATAACGAGTTTAATAGGATTTTTGTACTTTTCCTTTAATAGTGCAAAGGCCTGTATAAGTCCCTTTATATTTTTTCTTGGGCTAAATCCTCCGACATATAGGATGAAATCATCTTCTATACCGTAGTTTCTTAGTACAAAGTTTTTGCAAATATTTTTATCCATAGGTACATAAAAATCCTCTGCTGCAAGGTGTGTTACATATATTTTTTCTTCAGGAAAGTTTAGGGTTTCTGCAATATCTTTTTTTGAAAAGTTAGATACAGTAATTATTCCATCGACTCTTTTAATAAGCTCTGGAACTTCTCTAAGATATATGTCAAGATATTGAGGTCCTACTGTTTCAGGCATTTTATAGGGAATTACATCGTGAAGTGTAATAAAGAATTTGCAGGGTTTATCCTTTGGTAGACCAATTCCATTTTGAGGTACAAAATATACATCCATATTTGTATTGCTTATTACATTAGGGATATAAACATCCTCCCAAAAGGTATCTTTGCTTCTATCGTCGATTATATTAACTTCAATGTTGTTTGAAATATCAAGGTCGGAGTTGTTTTCATTAGGTAAAAAGAAGGTGTACCTGTTTATTTTATCGAGCCTGCATATATTGTAGATAATTTGATATGTGTATGTGCCAATTCCAGTTCCACGATACCATCTTGCGGCACGTGCATCAATTCCAATCTTCATTTTAGCACCTTATAAATATTTCTACTATATCATAATATGTTATATAAATAAAAGTGTGAAGAAGGAACGTAAAGAAAAGGGCTGCAAAATGCAGCCCAGATGTTAGGAATTAAGCAGCTTTTTCTTCTTCTTTTTGTTTGCTTGATCTATTGTATTTTTTAGTGTATGTTACAAGTAATAGTATTGAAGCTGTAGTATATACAGCAGCAGTTATATAGTAAGCTACTGCATAACCAGATGTAGTCTTAAATAGGAATCCCTTTGTAAAGAAACCTGCAAGTATTGATGTTAGTGCACCTGCAACGAATATTGCTGAGTTGTATGCAGGTCTTAGTTCCTTTGAAACGAATTCCATTGGTAGTGAGTTCATTATTGGGTTTGCAGCATTCATAAGACCAAATCTAAAGAATAGTGCTAAACCTACCACCATAGCAGCCCTATCGCCAAATGCACGTCCATTTGCAATGAACATCATAAATGGAATTGATGCAAGTGCAAGACCACCAAGTGCAACAACTTGTCCAATTCTCTTTACTATATATGGACATATAGCTGTAAATATAACGCCAGCAAAGTATGAATAAGAAATTAGCTTTGAAGTAGTTGCTCTATCTATTCCAACAAACTTATTTAGATATACTGAGAAGTATGGGCATATTAATGATGCACCAAATCTAATTAGAGCATAATAAACTAAGAATATAAGAACATACTTATTAGTAAGTATTGACCAATCAAAGCCCTTCTTTTCCTTGTTTGTTTCCTTATAGTCTGATTCAACTTGTTTTACGAATAGGAACGGTATTAGTGATATAAGTGCAACTATTGCAAACATTAGAAGTACATCTTTATGTGCAAGGATATATTGATTTAGCATTTCAGGGCTCATCTTGTCAACTGCTTCTGAAATAGCTTGAGCTTCTGCCTTTGAAATATTCATTCTTGCAGCAAATCTGTTTACAATTAGTGAACCTCCAAAGTAAGTTGCAACAACCATACCAGCAAGGTTTGTCCAGATAGCAGTTGAGAATATTTTATTTCTGTTTTCTGGTGTAGTATATGCTGTAAGGTATGGTGGAAGTATTACGTCATAAAGTGTTGTACCAGTTAATATTGCAAGTGTTGCAACTGGGAATATAAGTCCAACATTTACATAAGCAACTGCAACAAGTCCTAATATAACCATTAAAGGAGCTGCAAGTGCAAGTGCCTTATATCCTACCTTTGGTGCTAAAAGAAGAATTGCTGCTGCAAGGAAGGTACTGTAGCCCATATAGGCTGAAAATGATTGTGCAGTACCAAGTGATACTTGTTGTAGGAATGTAACAAGTACGTCAAAGGCTATACCAGCAAGTAATCCCATAAATATGTAGCTTACTATGAAGGCATAGCTGTTAAGGTTAAAACGTTTTAATTCCTTTTGTTCCATTGTGCTACCCCCTATATTATTTTTTTTCGACAATTAGTATTATAAAATGTTGAAATAATTTTAACAATATATTTTAAAAAAGTAGTAATATTTAGCAAATTCAAATAATATTTTAAATTGAATTAAAAATGACAGATAAAATGCAAAATAGTCTATGACATAAAAACTTGAATTAAATAATTCAATAAAAACAATCAGCATAAAATATCTGAAAATTAAGAAAAACAATTTTGTGCAGTAATTTTGTTTGTTTATGTTACAAAAAATAAACATTCTGAAATTTTAGTTTTGTGAACTAAAAACGCTTTATTTTGCTAAACATATTGTCAATTATTTATTATTCATTTGGAATAGTTGAATAGAAACTGACATAAAAATGAATAAAGGGGGTGGAATTATGGTTAGAGAAACAGAAATATCAAATCAATTTGGTTTTAGAATATACGACTGTATACCAAAAAAGGGAGTATATTTGCTAAAAACTGATAAGGGGGATAAGTGTTTAAAGAAAATATCCTATGGAATTCAAAAATTAAATTATATTTATAAGGCTAAAAATCATATTATTTCAAATGGTTTTGAAAGGGTAGATAGATATAATCTATCCCTTAATAATAATCCATATGCCCTTGTAAATGAGGATATATATATAGTTACTGATTGGATTGATGCAAAAGAGGCAGATTTTAAGGTATTAGAAGACGTTAAGATAGCAGCAAGAACTTTAGCAAAATTTCATATAGCAGCAAGGGGCTTTGATTTAGAGGAAAATCTTAAAGTTAGATGTGATGTAGGTAAATTGCCATATACGCTTGAAAAAAGACTTAGAACCCTTAAGAAGATGAAGCATATGGCAGAAAAGAGTAAAAAGAAAACTGAGTTTGATATGTTGTATTTATCAAGTATAGATAGTTTTTATGAGCTTGCAAAGAAGGCATATGAAACAATTAATATGGAAAGTTATAAAAAAGTATGTGATATGTCTCTAAATAAAAAGGTTTTGTGCCACCACGATTACACATATCACAACATATTAATAAAAAATTCTGATGAGGTGTACTTAGTTGATTTTGATTATTTAAAATCTGAGGTTCAGGTCTATGATTTATCAACCCTTATTGTTAAAACATTAAAGAGGGTTGATTGGAATATAGATTATGCAGTAGTTATTTTAAAGGAATACTCAGCAATAAGAGAACTTACTTCTGATGAAAAGGAAGTATTAAAGACATTACTTAAATTTCCACAGAGATTTTGGAGGCTTGCTAATAGATATTATTATAAAGAGGCAGCTTGGACGGAGGCTACTTTCCTAAAGAAAATGAAGGAGATAGTTGATGAAAAGGATAGATATTTAGAGTTTTTAAGCAAGTTAGATGAAATATTGTGATGTATGAAAAATGTGATAACTGTGACATAGGGCAGTTTGGAATGTATATATTCTAAACTGCCCTATGTCATTATTTTTTAACCTTATACTTCTCTAAAACATATTATATACAAAGGAGGTGATGTTATGGAGGAATTTAAAGTGGGGGATATAGTTATAAGGAAATCCTATGGCGGTGATGTCTATTTCAAAATAATGGAAATAGTAAAAAAACAGGATGGTACAAATCTATATATTTTAAAAGGAACTAACTATAGATTAATTGCAGATGCCCAGGAGGAGGATTTGGAAAAGCCACCTATTTCGAAAATATCAAAGGAGGAAGATGAAACCTTAAAGAGAGTAAATACACTCATTAAAAAGGCAGTAATTCAAAGAAGAAGTCAAGGGACCTTTCAAAGAATAAATACTCCAAATGTAAACTCAAATGTTACCTTTGGCCGTCCTGGCAAGGTCCTTCATATAGATGGTGATATGGAATATTTAAATATATGCCTAAAGGGATATAAACAGCTTGGTATAGAGGCTTATGGAAGATTTGTTCCAGAGGTTAGACAGCCTGATGTTGTTCTTGAGCTTTTAAATGAAGTAAGACCTGATATACTTGTTTTAACAGGCCACGATGCGATGCTTAAGGGTAGTCAGGACTATAAAAATTTAGATAGCTATAGAAATTCAAGATACTTTGTTGAGGCGGTAAGGAGAGCAAGGAAATATGAGCCATCCTATGATGATTTGGTTATATTTGCCGGTGCTTGTCAATCCTTCTATGAGGCACTGATTGAGGCAGGGGCAAACTTTGCAAGCTCTCCTAATAGGGTTTTTATACACGCTATGGACCCTGTTTTTGTTTGTGAAAAGATAGCATTTTCAAGTATTTCAAAGTTTTTAAATCCTAAAGAGATAGTTGATAGTACAATTACAGGGATTAAGGGTATAGGTGGACTTGAGACGCGGGGCAAATATAGAGAGGGACTACCTAAATCACCTTATGTATAGGTGGGGTGTTTATGAAGATAATGGGTGTATCCTTTAAAGATTTTGTTTTAAGTAATGTGTTGAAAATAGATATTGATATTTTTGATATACCATTTGAGGTTTTAAAGACATTAATTGTTTTAAAAAGAAGTGAACTAATTGTACACGTCAAAAATTCTGGTTATTACAAAAGGGAATTTAGTGGCGAAATTAATTTGGATAATTTGAAAAAACTTGAAGATACAAAGAAGGAACTATTGGATAGAGCCTATGATGAGACACAAGGTATAATTGTTGTAAATAATGCTGAACCTGTTTCACTCTATTTTACAAAGTGCTGTGGAGGAGGGACAGCAAATTCAGAGTCTATATTAGGATATAAGGTTAATTATTTAAGAAAGGTACTCTGTAGAAGATGTAGCGAAAGATGTGAAGAAATAAAGTTTGACTGCGAAAAGATGGCAAATGCAATAGGATGTAGAATTAAATACAAAGACCAGATAAGGGAAATCATAAGGGATGTGTCGAGGGATGATACAGGAAGAATAAGAAAACTTAATCTTCTTGGCAAGGAAATAACAGGAGATAAGCTAATGGAGATATTAGGTTTAAAGAGCAATAGAGTTTATTTTAAAGAAGATAGCATAGTTTTTAAGGTTGTGGGTGAAGGAATAGGGCTTGGTGTGTGTATTGAGGGTGCTTGTTCTATGGCAAATGAAAATAAAGATTTTAAGGATATAATAGAATACTACTATACAGGTATTGAATTTGTTAAGCTTGATGATGATAAAATTGTAAATACGCTTGAGGGAAGAAAAATTGTAATAGATGCAGGACACGGTGGAAGGGATTTTGGGAATGTAAATGGCGATTTTATGGAGAAGGATATAAACCTAAAAATCGCCCTAAGGCTATATGAACTTCTTTCTAATAAAGGGGCTGAATGTATTTTAACAAGGTGTATAGATGAGGATATAACACTTTCAGATAGAGTTAAAATAATAAACAAGAGAAGACCTGATATATTTATAAGCATACATCAGAATAGTTTTCCTCAGGAGAGCGTTAATGGAATAGAGGTTTATTGCTTTAAGGATGATGTAGATGCTGTAAACCTATCAAAAAAGATATTAGATAGGGTTACAGAGGAATTGAAGATTAAAAATAGGGGTATAAGAGAAGGAGATTACTACATTTTGAGGGAGAGCAAAAGCACGGGAGTTATTGTAGAGTGTATGTATATTACAGGAAATATAGATAGTAGGTTAATATGTGAAGAGAATATTTATAAAATCGCAGAGGCGATATATAGGGCTGTATGTGAATATTTTGAAGTTTCTATTTGATTGTAATAATGCCAAGGTATTTAAAAAATGTCTTGGCATTATTACAATGATTTTTTGTCAAATTGAGATGATGTATGAATTATAGAGTATTGTTGAGATATAGTGAAGTATTATGTAATTAATAAAAATTTTAAAATTAGTAAACATAAAATTAATATTGACTTTAGATAAAAATGCTGATAAAATTAATTATTTTATTTGACAAAATTAAGTTGTTGGAGTAAAATTGTATTTGTGGAAAGAGGGTGTTTGTTATGAAGGGGAGAGAACTTTTAGATGCCATCAAAAAAAATATTGATGAGCACGTAGGAGAAAAGGTCCTTTTAAAGGCAAACAACGGCAGAAAGAAAGTTCTTGTAAAAGAGGGTATTTTAGAGCAAACGTATCCCAATATATTTGTAGTTAGAGTCGAAGCAAGTGACAATACATCAAGAGTTATTTCATATAGCTATTCTGATATACTCACCAAAAATGTACAAATAGTCTTTGAAAATAATGAAGTAGCAATGTAGAAGATAAACTACAAAATCAAAAAGGAGCCAAACTTTGGCTCCTTTTTGATTTTGCAAAAAACACAAAAACCACCGGGGAAGTGGTTTTTGTGTGGGGTTATGGGTTTGGCAGCTTATTTTTTAAAATAGGGGGATAAAAGATTAAGGTTTCTTTAGGGTATTGAGAATTTATGAGAGGTTATATGGTCATCAACAATTATTTATTTTATCTAAAATAAAAAAAATGTCAATATATATCGAAAAAAGAAGTAATATTAAAAAAATTCTATCAAATAATGTTTTAGTCATAAAAAGGCTGTAGTCATTATATACTATATTAGGTAATTTTGGGTGGGAGGGATATAATGTCAGTAGAATTAGTTAGAGATATGCTAAATTACGAAAGAATAATTGCTGAAGGTTCAAGTCAAACAATGGTTAGTGGAGATATTGTAATTGACGAGATGAACCCAGAGATAGATAAGATACTAAACGTTGATGGAGAAGTTACATTAATGGAGGCTACTGTACTTGAGGATAAGGTTTTAGTTGATGGCAGAATGTCGTTTAAGATACTCTATGCTTCAAAGGGTGAAAAGTCTGTAGTTAAAATTCAAAAGGCAGATACTAATTTTAAACAATATGTTCAGGCTCCAATGGCAGTTCCTAATATGACCTGTAAAGTAATGTCATCAATTGAAACGCTTGAATATGAAATGCTCTCGGATAAGAAGTTAAAGGTTAATGCAGTTGTAACATTAAAGACTGTTGTATATCAAAAGTGTGAAGTTGAAACAATAGTTGATATTAAAGGACAGGACCTTCAGACTCAGAAGGATACAATGAAGGTATGTGAGTTTGTGTCTGAGGACACATCTAAGGTTATAGTAAAGGGCAATTTAGAGCTTCCTCAGGATAAGGGTGAGTTTGCAAACATACTTAAACTTTCTGCTCACGTTCATAAAAAGGATTTATTAGTTCAAGATGGCAAGCTTGTTGTAAATGCTTGTGTTCTCTCAAGAGTTCTCTTTGAAACAACAAAGGATCAGCTAATGTGCCAAGATGTAGATATAGCCTTTACTAATGAAATAATGATAGAAAACTTAAAACCAAATATGAAGTGCGATGTGTCCTTTAGGATAACTGATATAGACTATAAGGTTTTAGAAAATGAAGCAGGTGAGAGGCAAAACCTTGAAATACAAATATCCCTTGATGTAAATGTTAAAACATACAATGATAGAGTAATAGAAAGAACAATAGATGCATTTACATCATCATCAAGATTTGAATTTGTTAGGGAGAATATAGGCTCAATTGGATATTATAATGAGGGAGTAGATAGCCAGACTATAAAAGAAAGGATTACAATTGATGATGATTTAGATGGAATAAGAGATATTATATATGTTGAAGCAAAGCCAATATTAACAGAGACAAAGATTGTAGAAGATAAGGTTATATGTGATGGGGTTGTTTCAGTATGTGCTGTATATAGGGCAGAAAAGGAAGAGGATGAACTTGTAAGCTACAGTGAAGAGATACCATTTAAGTCCACAGTTTCAATAGATGGTGCAAAAATAGATATGATAGAGGATGCAATTGTTAATTTAGAATATCTATCCTTTGATAAGGCATCCCAAAGAGAAATGGATGTAAAGGTTATTGTTGAGGTTTCCGCAAAGTTATATAACAAGATGATGTTTGATGTAATTAAGAATGTAGAGGAAGTTGATATAGAAGACAGTATAAAGAATATGCCAAGCTTAGTTTTATATGTAGTTCAACCCAATGATACTATTTGGAAGATTGCTAAAAAATACTGTACTTCTATGGATGATATAATTAAAATAAATGATTTAGATAATCCAGATTTAATAATGCCGGGAATGAAGCTTTTAATTCCTAAGAAGGGATTTATGAAGTAGCATAAAAGGTGTCAGGTAAAAATATATTTCCTGACACCTTTTATTGAATATAATTGCAGGAATTTTTTAACTTATGTATAATTGTATATACGAAGGGAGGATTTTCTATGATTATCGAATGTCCTGCAAAGATTAATCTTTCACTTGATGTAGTTGGTAAAAGGGAGGATGGCTATCATCTTTTAGAGATGATAATGCAGACGGTTTCACTTTATGATAAAGTGAAAATAACAAAGGATAGTGAAACAAGGGTTATATGTAATAATATTAATGTACCATCAGATAGAAGTAATATTGTTGTAAGGGCAGTTGAACTAATGAAGCAGAGATATGAAATACAGGATAACTTTAAGATTGAGATAGAGAAGAATATACCTGTGGCTGCTGGGCTTGCTGGTGGAAGTACCAATGGAGCGGCAGTAATAAAGGCAATAAATGAAATGTATTCTCTAAAACTTTCAAAGGACGAGATGAAGGAAATTGCTCTAAAACTTGGTGCAGATGTTCCTTTCTTCTTTGAGGGAGGAACCTGCCTTGCAGAGGGGATAGGGGAGAAACTTACAAAATTAAACGACGTATCCTGCTACATTGTACTTGCTAAACCACCAATAAATGTTTCAACTATATATGTATATCAAAATCTAAAATTGGATGAAATTTCAATACATCCAGATACTAAAAGAATAATTGATTATATAAAATATAACGATATAAAGATGCTTGCAGCATCAATGGTAAATGTTCTTGAAAATGTTACAATAAAGGAATATCCAGTAATATACGAGATTAAAAATATAATGTTGGAGTTTGGTGCGTTAGGAAGCCTTATGAGTGGAAGTGGGCCAACGGTGTTTGGTATATTTGAGGAAAAGGCGGATGCTATTAGGTGTTACAATAGATTAAGGGATTACATAAAGGAAGTTTTTGTTGTTAATACAGTTGATAGAGGGGTGTAAAAAATGGTAAATGCTTTAATTCTTGCTGGTGATAAGGGAAGGGATGGGGTATCAAAGGCCCTTTTAAAAATTGGAGATAAGTATATGGTAGATTACATAATAGATGCCCTAAAGGAGTGCAAAAAAGTTAAGGACATTTACATAGTTTGTGATGAAGGTGTAAAAAATGTTTTAAAGGATAGAGTAAAGGGATGCATAAATCCTGCTGGGGATATAATAGACAATATTGTACTTGCGTCCGAATGCATAGAGGATAAAAAGACACCTCTTATAATATGTACAGCAGATATACCACTTATAAAAAGCAGTGCAATAGAGGAGTTTGTTGAAGAATGTGAAAAGAGAAATATAGATGTGGGTTATCCTATAATAGATAAAAAATTAAATGATGAAAAATATCCAGATGTACGAAGAACCTATGTAAAGATGAGGGAAGGGGTATATACTGGTGGAAATATAGTATATATAAAGATGGAGGCAATAAAAAACTGTACAGAAAAGGCAAAAAAGCTTGTAGAGTATAGAAAAAAGCCTCTTAAGATGGGAAGAACATTGGGATTTACATTTTTAATAAGGTTAGCATTAGGCAAACTTACAATTGAGGCTGTTGAGAAAAAAATTGGTAAGATGTTTAATGTAGATGGACGTGCAATTTTCACCAAGTATCCTGAGATTGGAAATGATGTTGATAAGCAGGAGGATATAGATTTTGTTAAAAAGTATCTAAATATAGTCTAAAAAGTTTCGCTTTGGGTAAACCAAAGCGAAACTTTTTTTGAATAAATAACCTATATGAATGTAAAACTAAATTAAAGAGGTGGTGCTATGGCTATTTTAAAATTTTTTAAGGAATACTTTGATTTTAATGTAATGCTTTTATTCTTAATATCAGTATTTTTTCTATACAAGGATTCAAAGGAGTATAAACAAAAGGGAATGCAGAAGGAGTACAAGTTCTGCAGATTTTTTATCTATCTTTACACCATAGTTGCAATCATAGGATATGTGCTTTACTTAAAGCTTGAAATTTAGGGGTGATTATATGAAAAGGGAAATATTATACCAATATACTCCTAATAAGAAAACACCTATTACTACAATGATTGATGACAATATACTTTCTGTGAAAAATCTACTTAAGGACTGTGATGATGTTGTATATAGGCAGTTTAAAATAGGCGGAGATAAGGGTAGAGACGTATTTTTATTCTATATAGATGGAATGGCAGATAAAGAGCTTTTAAACAACTTTGTATTAAAACCTCTTATGCTTATGGCAAGAATGGTTGAGCCAACCTTTGAGGATATCAAAGATGAGCTCTATGAAGCCTCAAAGGTTGCAGCTATGTCTGTAACAGATTTTAAGGAAAATGACAACATTGAAGAGGCTGTTTTGGCTGTTTTATCTGGTGATACAGCAATTTTTATGGATGGAGAAAACAAGGCCCTAATTATTGCAACTAAGTTTTTCCCTGTAAGGGGAGTACAGGAACCTACAGCAGAGACGGTTATAAGAGGTTCAAGGGATGGATTTACAGAGACAATAAGGATGAATACAGCTCTTGTTAGAAGAAGGATAAGGGATCCAAGATTTAAAATAAAACAAAAGCAGATTGGAGTTCGCTCAAAGACAGATATTGCAGTAATGTACATAGATGACATAGTTGATAAGCAGATAGTTGATGAGGTTATAAATAAATTAAATGGCATAAATATAGATGCAATATTGGATAGTGGTTACATACAGCAGTACTTAGAGGATAGGCCCTTTAGTCTTTTTCCACAGGTTCAAACAACAGAAAGGCCAGATGTTGTGGCAGCAGCAGTATATGAAGGAAGGGTTGCAATACTTGTTGACAATTCACCCTTTGCTCTAATTGTACCTGTAACATTAACAGCTTTTTTCCAATCTCCAGAGGATTATTATTCAAGAACTGTAGTTGTAAGTTTTGTAAGAATACTAAGGATTATTTGTGGAGGTATAGCAATACTTGCACCAGCTCTATACATAGCAATAACCTCCTTTAGCCCTGGTATTATTCCAACAAAACTTGCACTTTCAATTGCAGCAACAAGGGAGGGTGTTCCATTTCCTGCCTTTATTGAGGCTATAATAATGGAACTCACGCTTGAGCTTTTAAGGGAAGCTGGAGTTAGGCTTCCAAGACCAATAGGTTCAACTATTGGTATTGTAGGAGGTCTTGTAATAGGTCAGGCAGCTGTTTCTGCTGGTATTGTAAGCCCTATTATGGTAATAGTTGTTGCAATAACAGCTATATCCTCCTTCTCTATACCAAACTATGAATTATCAGCAGCCTTTAGATTAGTAAGATTTTTATTAATGGTATTTGCAGCAGTCTTTGGGCTTTATGGCATAGTTTTAGGTTCAATTATTGTGTTAATACATTTGAGCAACTTAAAGAGCTTTGGTGTACCATTTTTGGCACCTATTGCACCCTTTGAGTATACAGACATAAAGGATTCAGTAATATTTAGAGCACCTTGGAGATATATGATAAAAAGACCAAGGCATATAAATCCAAAGGATGAAATAAGGCAGGCAGGTGATGAAAATGCAGAGGGGCAATGATAAGATATCGACTTATCAAGTCGGAGTTCTTGTTTATCTTACTATATTAGGTGTTGGTATATTAACACTTCCAGCTTCAATGGCAAAGGAAGTTGAAAATGATGGATGGATACTCTCTATAATTGCAGGTATTATCTGCATAGGTATAGTCTATATTATGTGTGAAGTTGGAGAGAAATTTCCCCAAAATGGTTTAGTTGGTACCTTGAAGCTACTTTTTGGGAATATATTAGGAATAATACTTGCAATTCCTGTCTTTTTATATTTCCTTTTATTTGCGGCACTCGAAACAAGAATTTTTGGAGAAACTGCAAAGATATTTTTGCTAAATAGAACTCCCCTTGAAATGATAATGATTCCATTGATTATTTTATCAGTAATACTTGCAAGGCTTGGGATAGAACCAATTGTAAGGTTTTTTGAAGCCGTAACCCCTGTAATCGCATTTGTTCTTGTTATTTTGTTTTTAATAGGATTGGTGAGTTCAGATTTTTCAAATTTAAAACCTATCTTTTCCCACGATGTATTGAGCTTTGCAAAGGGCATAAAATCTGCTCTTTTTGCTTATGCGGGTTTTGAGGCACTACTTATAATATTTCCATTTATAAAGGAGCCCAATAAAGCCTTTAAGGCATCTTTTGTTGCAATCCTACTACTAATAATAGCTTACGTTATTACAATAATTGAATGTTATGCAACCTTTGGTTCAAAATTAACACAGAGGTTTATGTATCCAACAATGAGTATGATAAAGGCATCGGATGTTCCAGGAGCTTTTATAGAAAGGGTTGAAGGTATATTAGAGGCTCTATGGGTTTTATTTGTATATACATCAATAGTTTCACTTCTTTATTCACTGAGTGTTGTAGGCAAGGATATATTAGGTCATACTGAAGCAAAACATATATTGATTATATTTTTACCCTTTATATATCTTACTTCCCTTATAGGTGAAAGTATTATAGATATGATGAAATATGGGGATTTGCTCACCAATACATTAGGAATATATACAATTTTTATACTTCCAATAGTGATGTTCATTGTATCAAGGTTTAAAAAGGTAGGTGGAGGCAAATGAAGAGATTGCCTTTGGTTTTTGTTTTAATCTTATGCTTACTATTTCAAGGTTGTTGGGATAAGGTGGAGATAGATGAAAGGGCCTTTGTAGGAGGAATATTTATTGATGCTTTAGAAGAAGAAGGAAGAAAAGAATCAAAAGAGGTAAAACCCTTTTATGAGGAGGAAATGAATGGTACCATAAAGGTAATATTTACACTTGCAAATCCTGGTGAGATTTTAAAGGGTGGAGAAAAGGGGTATGTTACTGCTGAGGCTGAGGCAGAGACAATACCAGATGCAATAAGAAAAATAGGAATAAGGCTAAATAGAACTCCTTTTTTTGCCCATATGAAGGTTGTTGTTTTAACAGATAAAGTGCTTAAAAATGAAAAGGTATTTAAAGAAACAGTAGATTTTTTAGAAAGAGACCCCGACATCAATGCTTCAGTTAATATTATGATGCTTGAGGGTGATATTGAAAAACTTACTAAAATAAAACCAAAGCTTGACATATATCTTGTTACATATATACAAGGGGTATTTAGCAATGCAAGCAAACTGTCATATATTGTACCAGTAAAATTATTAGATTTTATTTCAAATCTTAATTCGGGCAATAAGGCAATACTGCCGGTTATAACTGTTAATGAAGATGAAGTTGAGATAAAGAATATTGCATTAATAAAGGATAATAAGCTCTATAAACAGGTGGATGAAAAATATTTAAGGGCATTTCAATTTATAAATGGTAAATTAAAGGGAGGAAGAAAGTTTGTAAACTACAAGGGAGTAGATATATCCTATTTTATACAGGATAACTATAGGGATATATATGTAGAGGATGATAATGGAAAGCTTAAATTTACAATAAAGGCTGAACTTGAAGGTTACTTAGAAAATGAATCCTTTAGTAAAGAAGATATTGATAAAAGTATTTTAGATGATATAGAGAGTATTTTATCAAAATCCTTTGAACTTGAAATGATGGAAACTATAAAATACTTCCAAGATGATATAGAGGCTGATTATTTAGGTTTAGAGGATTATACAAGAAAGAATTATTATAAAGTTTATAAAAAATATAAGGATAATTGGGATGAGGCATTTAAAGAGGCAGAGTTTACAGTTGAAGCAAAGGCCTTTATAAGGAGAATAGGGTCAAAGAGGTAATAAAAAAATTACCTCTTTTTTGTTTAAAACCTATTTAATTTGGAAATATTAATAGTAAGTTCTTAAGAAGGGGGATTTTAGATGAAAAGGATTTTAAGTGGAATAGTTACAATAGTTATTATTATTTCTTTCATTTATGCAAATAGAGCAACAGGTGAGCTAAACTATAAAGATAAACTCATAAGATTTCACGTTATAGCAAACAGCGATTCAAAAAATGACCAGAGCGTAAAATTAAAGGTTAGAGATGCGGTATTAAAGGAATTAGGGCCAAAACTTCAGAGGGCAAAGACAAAGGATGAGGCAATTGAAATAATTACAAGCAATATTGATAGGATTGAAAATATATCAAACAATATATTGCAAAATAACGGATATAAATACACAGCTAAGGCAAGCCTTGGTACATACACCTTCCCTATAAAAAGCTATGGGAACATAACCTTAAAGGAGGGCGATTACACAGCCCTAAGGATAGTTCTTGGAGAAGGTGGAGGTAAGAACTGGTGGTGTGTAATGTTCCCGCCATTATGCTTTATTGATATAACAAAGGGCCTCACAACCGAAGAAACTGAAGAACAGTTAAATAAAGTATTAGACCAGGAAGAAGTAACAGAGGTTATGAATATTTCGGATTTTAGCAAGGAGAAGCACGAGAAGGTGGTGTTTAAGTTTAAGATATTAGAGCTATTAGAGGGATTATTTAAATAGAAAAAGGGCTGAAAACAGCCCCTTTATTGATTCTCAATTTTTTGAAGTATAAGATTACATATATCCCTTGTTGCATTTGGCTTTGCTTTTTCTCTGCAGCATTCTTTCATATGTTGTAGCCTAACTTTGCTATTTAAAAGCTGCATAAGAATGCTTACAACGCTGTCGTCTGAGTGTATTCTTGCGGCAATGCCATTATTTAATAGATAGTCAGCATTTTTCTCCTCTTGACCTGGAATTGCAGAATTAATGACAATAGGAACTTCTTTGATTAATGCTTCTGTAATGGTAAGCCCACCGGGTTTTGATATTAATAGGTCTGATGCAGACATAAGAAGGTTAATATTATCAGTATAGTCAAAAACAATTGTCCTTTTGTTAGTCCTTGATGCTATTTCATTTAGTTGATTTCTAAGTTTTATATTTTGTCCAGCACAGGCAATTATTTGTATATCAAGCTTTGAGAAGGCAAGTTTCTCAAATATATCTCTAATATTACCAATTCCAAGACCACCACCCATTAAAAGGACAGTAAATTTATCATCTAACGCTAATTCTTTTTTTGCTTCCCTTTTATCTATCCTTTTAAGGAATTCCTCAGAAACAGGAATTCCAAGTGGATAAATTGTATCCTTTTCAATTCCCTTTTCAACTAAATCCTGAATGAAGTCCTCATTAGGTATAACATAGGCATCTATATGGCTGTATAGCCAAAAGGAATGTGGTGCATAGTCTGTTAATATTGCAACACAGGGACATTCGATTTTATTTTTTCTTTTAAGTTTAGATACCATTTCAAGTGGGAATGGGTGTGTACAGAGTATTGCTTGAGGTTCATATTCTTCAATTAGTCCCTTTATTTTAATCGATAGTATTTCATTTATTATACTTGATAAGTTAGATAGGGTATCCTCTGAATCGGCGTATTTATAAAGCTTTCCATAGAGTGCAGGTGTCTTCTTTAAACTTTTTAAATACCCACCTACTATTATCTTATCAATTATAGGATTTATATACTTTAGTGTATCTACCATTTCAAATTGGACATCATTATAATGTGTTTTAAAGTATTTTCCTATTGCCTCTGCAGCCTTTATGTGTCCACTTCCTGCCGATACTGTCAAGCACAATATCTTCATAACTTCACCTCACTTAATTATTTATAAGCAAAAAATCTTAAAAAATCCTTTTATTAACATAATGTTAACAACAAATTAAATGTATAATTACAAGATAAATACAAAAAATAAATTTAGAAATTTTTGTGTAAAGGGTGGTAATATGTTTAATAAAAGGTCTTTTCTTGCAATAGTTGTTTCTATAATAATTGTTTTTACCACAACATTTGGAGTCCTAATGTATCTTGATAGGAGAGATTATAGAATATTTCTTGGAAATCAATACCAAAAAGACTTATATGAAATAGTTTCAAATGTTGAATCTCTACAGGCAAGTCTATCTAAGGTTCCAGTTACTATGTCGGAAAAACAAGCAATAATAATATTTAGTGAAATCTGGAGGCAGGCGGGTGCAGCACAGGATAGATTAAACAGTCTTCCAATTTCCCACGAAGCCCTGTTCCAAACATCAAAATTTTTAGCTCAAGTTGGGGACTTTTCCTATACTCTTCTAAAAAGAAGCAGCAGTGGGCAGGGATTAAGTGAATCTGAGCTTAAAACATTAGAAAAGCTTAATGACTATGCAGGCTATTTAAATGTTAAACTGCACGAACTGCAGCAGGAGGTTTCGGAGGGTAAATTAGACTGGACTGAAATCAAGCTTAAGGGCAAGGTTTTATTTTCCCAGAATTTACAAAACCCAGTGGATGTAAAATTTAAAAATATATCCAAGGAGCTTCAGCAGTATCCAACTTTAATTTACGATGGCCCATTTTCGGAAAATGTACTCAATATAAAGCCAAAGATTTTAGAACAGCCGAAGATAAGTATAGATGAGGCTAAGAGGATAGTTAAGGATATACTTGGAAATGATAAGGTTCAATCTATAGATACATACAGCAGTAAACAGGGAGGCAAAATACCAGTTTATCCCTTCAAGGTTACTATGAAGGGCAATAAGGATGCAACAGTTGATGTTGATGTAAGTCAAAATGGAGGCAAAATTGTATATCTTCTAAATACAAGAGAAGTAAAAAGTTCAAAGCTTAATATGAAGCAGGCAATTGAAAGGGGAATGAAATATCTTGAAAACATAGGATATAGAGATATGTTTCCAACTTACACATTAAAATATGATAATATTGCTCTAATAAACTATGTTTACGTGCAGGATAGGGTTGTTGTCTATCCAGATCAAATCAAGTTAAAGATTGCATTAGACAATGGAGAAATAATTGGTATAGAGGCACAGCACTTTTTAGTAGCTCACACCGAAAGAAGGATACCTACGGCAAGGATTACACCACAGGAGGCAAAGGCGAATGTTAGCAAAAATTTAAACATAAAAAACATAAGATTAACAATAATACCAATGGAATCTTTAAAGGAAGTTTTATGTTATGAATTCTTTGGAGAATACAAAGGAGAAAAGTTCTTTATATATATAAATGCTCAGGATGGAACAGAAGAGAGGATACTGAAGTTAATAGATACACCTAATGGTGAGCTTACCATATAGTTTATAACATATAAAAATGCTTTGGGGGAAAATTAATATCAAAGGGGGGATTTAGTATGTCAAGACATAGAAGCATTATGTCTGACGAACTAAAGTATGAGCTTGCAAAAGAGCTTGGGGTTTATGACATTGTTAAGGAAAAAGGCTGGGGCGATGTTCCATCAAGAGAGTGTGGAAACCTTGTAGCAGCAGCAATAAAATATGCAGAGAAGATGTATGAACAAAACCACAATCACAGCTAATAAACGCAGAAGATAATTTGCAAATTTGACATTAAGAGATGCTAAAGTGTATAAAAAGAGCCCCGTATAAGGATTTCAAAGGCATTTGTCACGAACTTTAACGTGATTAAAAATGCCAAAAGAAATCCTTTGCGGGGCAAATTTACATAAGAAAATATAATATTAATGTTTCTTGACTTATAATAGTACAAAATATAAAATGTCTATATAGTAAGACCTAAGCATATCATTAAATTAATTAGGTAGACCTTCAAATTATATATAGGTGTTGCCTATTTAATTCTTGTATAGGTAACCCGCCATATTGTGATAAAGGAGATGATAAAATGACAAGAGCACTTGCGTTAATTTCAGGTGGATTAGATAGTGGACTTGCAGCAAAACTCGTAAAGGACCAAGGCGTAGAGGTTATTGGTATATGCTTCAAGTCTGCTTTTTTTGGTTGTGATAGAGCAGTAAAGATGTGTGAGCAGATAGATATACCACTTAAGGTTGTAGATTTTTCAGAAGAACATCTTGAAATGGTTAAAAACCCCAAACACGGATACGGCAAGAATATGAATCCTTGTATAGACTGCCACGCTATGATGTTAAACTATGCAGGAAAACTAATGAAGGAGCTTGAGGCAGACTTTATAATAACAGGAGAAGTTTTAAACCAAAGACCTATGTCTCAAAATAGACAGGCACTTGATATAGTAAAGAAGGAATCAGGATATGAGGAATATATATTAAGACCATTATGTGCTAAAAATTTACCTGAGACTTGGATGGAGAAGGAAGGACTTGTTGACAGAGAAAAATTACTTGATATATCAGGCAGAGGAAGAAAGGTTCAGATGGAACTTGCAGCGAAATGGAATATAAAGGAGTATCCATCACCAGCAGGAGGCTGTAAGTTAACAGATCCTGGTTTTTCTAAGAGGCTAAAGGACTTACTAACACATAATAAAGAGGCAAAGCCCCAAGATATAGATATATTAAACATAGGAAGACATTTTAGAATAAATGAAAATGTAAAAATAATTTCAACAAGAACACAGGATGAATTTAAAATGTTAAAGACAATGATAAAAGAAGGAGATTATATCTTTGATACACTTGATGTTACAGGTTCAACTGTTGTTTTAAGAGGAAAACCATCTGAAGAAGATATAATACTTGCAGCAAGGATTGCAGCAAGGTACAGCAAAGCAAGGGAAGAAAAAAATGTTAGAGTTAAGTATAGAATTTATAATGAAAATAAATATAATATATTAACGGTAGAACCTGCTTTGGATGATGAAATAGCAAAGTATATGGTTTAATAAAGTAAAAAGGTGGGAGAGAATTGGATACAAGACCTATTGGTGTTTTTGATTCAGGGATTGGAGGGCTAACTGTAGTTAAAGAGATAATGAAGATACTTCCCTATGAGGATATTGTGTATTTTGGAGATACCGCAAGGGTTCCCTATGGAAGCAAATCTCAGGAGACCATAACCAAATTTGCTAAACAAAATTCAAGATTTTTATTAAGTAAAGATGTTAAAGCAATAGTAATAGCCTGCAATACTGCATCTGCATTAGCCCTTGAGGAATTAAATTCAGAATTTGATGTTCCAATAATAGGGGTTATAAAGCCTGGTGCAAGTGCTGCAGTTAGAGCAACTAAAACAGGTAGGGTAGGAATAATAGGTACAGAGGGTACAGTAAACAGCAGAGCCTATGAAAAGATGATAAGAAGACTGTTTAAGGAAGTTGAAATTTATGCACTACCTTGTCCATTATTTGTTCCTCTTGTGGAGGAGGGATGGGCGGAAAAGGAAGTTTCCTATATGATAGCAAAGGAATATTTACAGCCCTTTAAGGAATTTGATGTGGATACACTTGTTTTAGGATGTACCCACTATCCTATTTTAACTAATGTTATAGGTAAAATAATGGGAGATGGTGTAACTTTAATAAACCCTGCAGAGGAGACTGCAATTGAGCTAAAGAGCATCTTATTTGGAAATGGATTACAAAATACATCTAAAAGAAATGCTGAATACAGCTATTATGTAAGTGATAATCCTGATAAGTTTAAAAGAGTTGGCGGAAACTTCTTAAATAGAGAAATAGAAAATATTACAAAAATAGATATAGAAAAATATTAAAAAAGCGAGGATGAGAGTGTGGAAAATAAGCGTTTGATTTCTGTAAAAACAAAGCAATTAATTGATGGACAAGAAGAAACAATAGAACTTATTTCAGAAGGTATATATTATAAAGATAACGACAGCTATGTGGCAGAATATGATGAATCTGAAATATCAGGAATGGAGGGTACAAGAACAACCCTAATTATAGGTCAAGACAGTTTAAATATAATAAGAAGTGGTACAACGACTTCAGAATTGAAATTTAAAAAGGGTGAAAAACACACAGCCTTTTATTCAACTCCCTATGGTGCACTTGAAATAACAATATCAACAAATAAGGTTGATATTCAGGCAGATGATAAGGGTGCAAAGGTTGAGCTTGATTATAAAATGCAGGCAACAGGCCTTGATCCGATTATAAATCATTTAGAGTTAAAAATAAGGTAAACAAAAGATGCTTGGCACCTTTTCAGATTGTTGAAAAAAGTTATATATTGATTAGCCCCATGAAGGATTTCTTGGGCATCGGTTCATTTCGCCAAGCAATTCTAAGCTTTTCTTTGTTTGAAAAAGTCCTACC
>NZ_JAIHAO010000025.1:0-49503 GCF_020054765.1 Caloramator sp.
ATAAGACTTAATTTAACAGCTAAATTAACAACTTTTTTGGGGGTTTTAAAAATAGCCTCCTTCAGCCCAGATTTTTCAAGGGATCAAAAAGGGTGCTGTAGAAATGAATATGACCTGTTTGAAGGGATTGTCACAATTCTTCTTTACCATTCCAACCAACAGCTTTATAGAGTAGAAATGAATATGACCTGTTTGAAGGGATTGTCACATAAAAGATCGTGTTGTTATTACGGTATGTATATACCGTGTAGAAATGAATATGACCTGTTTGAAGGGATTGTCACATTTCTTTTGTCTTCGTCTTGAAGATGTTAGCTATCTTTTGGTAGAAATGAATATGACCTGTTTGAAGGGATTGTCACGCAGTCATTAATTGACCACATGAATTCAGGGTATGCAGCCTGTAGAAATGAATATGACCTGTTTGAAGGGATATATAGCTCCAATTGAGGGGCTATTTTTTACATATAATAGAATAAGAGTCTGTAATTTGAATTTCAAAGGAAAATAGGCTTTTATGTAGAAAATTATTATATAGAAATCTACATAACAAGGAGGGGAAAATAGTGTCCCAAAATGAGAATAAAGCTAAATTTAATAAAGTTATAATTACAGGTGGAACATCTGTATTTGGCTATAACAACTATTTAAAAGAAATGGCTGTGGATATTAGTGAACTAAATATTTTATTAAAAAGAGGACAAGTTACCTTAGAGGATGCTATAAAAAAGTGCAAGGATAGACAATTCCCTGTAGATGAGGGATATTACAAAAGAATAAGTGCAGAGTTTTCAGTAATAAATGAGCTTAAAAAGGCAGGGCATTTAAGTGAACAATTTGATGTGACTATTCTTCATACCGATACAAAGGATGGCTGTTTAGCAGCAGAAATAAATAAAAAAATAATAGAACAGCAATTTAACACAAAGGTAAAGCTTGTGGAGGTGGAAAATTTAGATGTATCAAATAGTAGAAAGCTTAGAGAAAATTTAGGGGATTTTATGGAAAAATTATCAAGGGAATTGGTACAATCATATAAAGAATATACATTTTTTGCTCCAATTGGAGGATATAAATTGATGACATATTTAGGGTATGTCGTAGGCTCCTTCTATGGGTATGAAACTGGATATTTATATGAGGAAAATCAAGTTTTAATAAAGATACCACCAATGCCTGTTAAGATAGATATAGAATGGATATTAAAAAAGAGGGACTTATTAATTAAGTTATTAAAAGATGAAATAGTATATTTTTCAGATTTAGAAGAAAAAGACAAAATTTTTATAAATGAGAATTCATTTTTCTTTGAAAGGGTTTCAGATGATAATGACCAACTTGTTTCTCTAAATGCCTATGGAGAATTTATCTTAAAAGATTATTTATTTACAAGAAAGCTGGTTTCAAGGGATTTAATTTATATGTTTGATGACGCAAAATACAGAAATCATATACAAGCTAATCTTTTAAATTTAATAAGCAAAGTAAAAAGTTTTTATAGGGATGGAAATAAAGGGAAAAATATTATAGGAGAAATAATGCATAATAAAGAATGGGGATTTGATAAGCCATATTTATATAAAGGAGATTCAAATGGAGAACTTGTATTTAGGTGTTTATGGGACTATGACTTTAATAATGATGAGATAAAGATATTTGAAATTTGGACAAACCACGCAGATTATGAGAGGGAATGTGCAGCAATATCCAAAAAAGGTTATAATAAAAATCAAGAGATGGTAGAGATAGATTAGACAATGAGTAAACAAAAGGTGTTAGACACTTTTTGTTTACTCATTTTTTTGTGCAATAAAAATAATATATAAATTTGATATTTTAAAAAGGAAATGATTTGTATATAAAGAATCTTTAACATATAAAGATAGGAGGAATAATTATGCATTACATAATTTTAAGGGTATTTGATGATTTTAATTTTAATTCCAACTTTTATCAACTAAGCAAGCAAAACACTAAAATAGTAATAGATATGTTTGGAGATATAATAAAAAATCTAAAAGCAAAATGGGTAGTTTTATATTATATAGGCAAATATGCATCAGATACCAATGTATATTGCTGTTCATTTAAAAGGTTAAGTATAGTTAATGGTAGATTAAGAATAGAATTTGAAAATAAAAAGAAGGAATTGAAGCATAAAAATAGTGAGTTTAATGCAGAGTTGTACGGTTTGTTAGTTAGAAATGGAGTAATAAAAAAAGATGATCGTATGCCCTATATGATATTTTTAGATGAAAATGATAGAAG
Organism: Caloramator sp.; assembly: GCF_020054765.1. Taxonomy (NCBI): domain Bacteria; kingdom Bacillati; phylum Bacillota; class Clostridia; order Eubacteriales; family Clostridiaceae; genus Caloramator; species Caloramator sp. The sequence continues at coordinate 2,269 of NZ_JAIHAO010000025.1, forward strand.
CAATTTAAATAGAAGTTTAAATAAAACAAAAATAATGAAAAATGATAAAACAATAGAAGAACTTAAGAGGGAGAATGATTGGGAAGGTTTATATAATACATTAGGTTCATTGCAGGAAGCAAGAAATTCAGATAAATGGAATGATGCAGAATATTTGTCTGAAGTAGCCTTTGCAGCAACTCAATTAGGATTTTTAGGAAAAATAGACAAAAAAATCTTAAAGGATAAAGAAAAAAGAAAAGAACCACTTGAGAAACTTGCAGAGTATAGAGAAACTGCGGAAATACTGTATAAAAGATGTATTGAAATAGATAAAGATAATGAAGTAAGATACCTTGATGGTTTAGGTTTTATTAAATATCAATATGTTTTAGATTGCTTAAATTATAGAGCTGATAATTCCCAAAATATAAAAGAATCTTTTTTTGAAGCTGAAAGATATTACAAGGAAGTTTTGAAAAGGGATGAATCAAGAATAAAAAATTTATATAGGCTTGGTTACCTTTATGTAGATAAATCTAAAATGGTATTTCGCAATGAGGAAGATAATAATCAGAATGTAGATTTAAATAAAAACTATGTTATAAAATACCAAAAGGAAGGAGTAGAGTGTTTACTTAGTGCAATTAAAGTTTATGAAGCAATGAAAGATGAGTATGAAAGAAAGAAATTTAGAAATGAATACTTAAAATCTTATTATACCTTAGGTTCCCATTATGCAGATAAGGTTAAATTGGATTTTAATAAGTTTAGAAATTTAGTTAATGGAAATGGAAATATTTCAAGTAACTATTATAAAGACAATATTAAAAAGGCATATACTTATCTTTCAAAATGTTTTGAACTCCAATATGGTGAAGGAGTAGAAAGTATTTTTAATGAAACTTTTGAATACAAAATTAGAGAAACCTACAAAAACTGGACAAATGAACCCATAGAAGTCCTCTACTGGTTTGGTATTACTTATATGGGTATGTATATATGTAATAGAGGAACGAATGTATCAAGGGAAGAACAACAAAAATATGTTCAAAAGTCAAAAACCTGCTTTGAATATGCAATAAAGCTTAACTGGGTAGAGGTAAATAAAAAAACACATAAGAATTACATAGAGGAAAAGCTTGCAAGACTCTATATTTTAAATGGGGAATACGATAAGGCAGTAAAACTATTAGAAAAGTATAAAGGTAAAAAGGGTGTTCAAGATTATATAATTAATACTTTCAATTTTGCAAAGTGGCTTGCAGATAATAAGAAAATATCCTAAAGGGTGGGATGATATGTATATAAATCAGGGCAAAATGCAATTTGAAAACGATGAGATAAAGGAATTGTTTGGCATAAAGGATGGGGAAAAGAGCTTCCCCATCTATTTACAAAATATAATAGTTGATTTAATTTATAAGGAAATAGGACTTGTAAGAACAAATAATGACATTTTCTCAAGCCTAAGTAGAATAGATAAAAATGTAGTTTTAGATGTAATACAAAATATAGAAAGTATGTACAGTCTTATACAAAAAACAGATTACAGCAACAAATATTTAACTTATCTTTGGTACTACCTTCCGAACAACATATATAAAGTATGGGCACCTTTGATAGATCTTGCAACTTTAGGAGAATTAAAAACCAATATAAAAATATTAGATATAGGAACAGGGCCAGGTTCACTTCCCATTGGAGTTATTGAACTTTATAAGGTTTTGGCAGAAAAGTTTAGTGAACAAAAATTTAATATAGAATTTGTTCTTGTTGACTCACAAAAGAAGTTTTTAGAATACGCAAAATCTATAATAAACAAATTAAAGGATTTTCTTCCTAAAAATTTAAGTATAAAAGTAAATTTCAAATTATGCGAAGTAAATAGCAAAGAAAATTTAATAGAGAATTACAAATTTGATGTTATTAGTATGAGCAACTTTATAAACCATTTTGAGCATAATGATGATTTTGATGCATTTGAATTTTTATCAAAACTTAAAAACAATCTTTTATACGATGGTTCAATTATAATAATAGAACCTGGAAGCAAAGAAGAGTGCAGGGATATGAAATTATTAAGAAATAGGTTAGTAAACGAAGGTATTTACAATTTATTTTCACCGTGCCTTTCAATATGGGAAGAAAGACAAAATATAAACTGTGCTTGTTTTACAACCTATAGTATGCCTATAAAAAAGCCTGAACTTATTAGCTTTTTAAATGAAAGGGGATTGCACAAAAACAGGTATAAGGAATATGTACCCTTTAATTATTTAGTTTTAAGAACAGATGGCCTTATGAAGTATAGAGTTTGTAAAAACAAACAGAGCTATTTTACAATAAAGGAAGTAGTAGAAGGTAATTTTGAGGTAGGCAAAAGATACAACATTAAAGGTATAGTTAAAAAGAAGTCCTTCAAGAATAATAGTTTTTGTATCTGTGATGGAAGTGTTACAGATAGAGATTTTTGGATAAAGTTAGAGAATGATGTTGTAGATGAAGTAAAGGAGCTGTTTAACAGGATTAATATGGGAGAGCTTGTTAATGTAAAGAAGGTACAGTTTAAGGACAATAACTTTATATTAGACAAGAAATCAAAGCTTGATGTATTTTTTTAAAACGAGGTGATATTCTTGATTTTAAGTGTTAGTCGTAGAACAGATATACCTGCCTTTTATAGTGAATGGTTTTTGAATAGAATGAAGGAAGGATATGTATATGTAAAAAATCCCTTTAATGCAAAACAGATAAGCAAAATAAATATAAGGCCTGATGTGGTTGATTGTATAGTATTTTGGACAAAGGATTCAAAGCCTCTTATGAACTATTTGGATGAACTTAAGGACTATAAATATTATTTCCAATTTACAATAACTCCATATAAAAAGGACATTGAACCAAACTTAAGGAATAAATCAGAAATAGTTGATACCTTTATAGAGCTTTCAAAGAGGATTGGTAAAGAAAAGGTTATATTAAGATACGATCCAATTCTTCTTACAGATAAATACACATTAAACTATCATAAAGCTGCCTTTTCAAAGCTTTGCCAAAGGGTTAGTGGATATACAGACAAGGTTATAATAAGCTTTTTAGATGACTATAAAAAGGTTTCAAGGAATATGAAGGGGATAGAACTTAAGGAGATGACAGAGGAGGATATATATGAAATATCAGATTACTTTTCAAATGTTGCAGGAGGATATGGGTTAAAGATTGAAACCTGTGGAGAGGAGATAGATTTAAGTAAATTTGGCATAGAGCACGGAAGGTGCGTAGATGGAGAACTTATTGAAAAAATAGTAGGATATAAGCTTAAGAATCTAAAGAGGGATGGTAACAGAAGTGCTTGTCTTTGCCACGAATGTATTGACATTGGTCAATATGACACCTGTGCTCACGGTTGCTTGTATTGTTATGCAAATATAAACAAGCCTAAGGCAGAGGAAAACTATAGAGCCCATAATCCAAAATCCCCGCTTCTATTTGGCGAATATGAAGAAGAATATGTAACCGAAAGGAAGGATGTTAAGTCCTTCAGAGTGGAAGAGGTAGAACAGATTAGACTAATATAAATTTTTATGCATTAAAAATTAAATAAGTTTGATATACAATAAGTATAAAGATTTGTGAGAGGAGAGATAAAATGGCAAGGAAATTTTTAAGCTTTTTAGGAACAGGGGAATATACTGAATGTACATATAAATGCCCAAAGGGTGCTGAAGTAAAAAGTAGGTTTATACAAACAGCTTTAGTGGAGGACTTATGCAGAGAATGGACAGAAGATGATGAGGTTATTATATTTCTAACCAATGCTTCAAGAAATAAAAACTGGGAGGATTCAGAGAGATTTGTTGAAGTATCAAGGGATGAAAAAAGCCCAGAGGAGATAATAATAAGAAGAAACAAAAAAACTTTTATAGGTTTAAAGAATGAACTTCAAAATAAAAACTATAAAGTTAAAATTGTAGATAAATCTATACCAGAAGGAAAGAATGTTGACGAGATATGGGAAATATTTAATGTAATGATGGATTGTATAAATGATGATGATGAGGTTATATTTGATATAACCCACAGTTTCCGTTCAATTCCAATGCTTGCACTTGTTGTTTTAAACTATGCAAAAGTAATGAAGGATATAAACATGCTTGGAATATATTATGGTGCGTTTGAAGCAAGAGATAAAGATGGAGTTGCTCCTGTGTTTGAGCTTAAGGAGTTTGATAGGTTGTTAGAGTGGTCCTATGCAATAAATTCCTTTGTTAAGTTTGGTGACAGCAGGCAGATACTTGACTTTGTAAATAGGGAAAAGAAGTATGATGAAAAGTATAGGGAAGTCTATAATTTTGCTAAAAAGTTAAATACATTTACAGATGCAATAAATACTTGTAAAGGCATTGTACTTGACAACCCACAAAAATCAGTTTACGCAGCATATAAGGATATGATAGAAAGTCTAAATACAATAAGGGAAAAGCAAATTTATCCAACTATTTCTGAACTACTCAAATTGGTTGAGAAAAAATCTAAAATTTTTGATTGTAATGATAATTTATCAACTGGAATGGCATTTGTTGAATGGTGTATTCAAAACAATTTAATACAACAGGGATATACAGCATTAGATGAAACAATAAAGACATTTATATGTGTTTTAAATGATTTAGATGATTCAGATAAAGACATAAGAGAAGAAATTGCAGCAAAGGCAATGGCGGTATATAAATATAAAGACGATGAAAGTAAATGGATTGTAAAGGAAGAATACAAGGAAAAGGTTAGAGAAATATTAAAAAATACACCAAAGGAAATATTTAAAGTTGCAGATGCAATATCAGTTTCAAGAAATGATATAAACCATTTTGGATTTACAGATCCAGATAAAAGGAAGGATGTATCCAAATTAAAAAGTGAATTAGGTTTAAAATATAATGAATTAAAGGAAGTATATGATGAATACTTAAACAATAAGGGGGCAATGGAGGACTTAGAATGAAGCTGATACTACTTTTTTCCCACAAACTAACAGATGAACAAATAAGAGAAGCCGAGGATGAACTTAAGGTGGAAGAATTTATATATCTTCCACAGGAACTACAGTATATATGGTCAAATATACCACCAGAAGGAGAACTGCCTATATATATTATAGATAAATTTAAGCGTTTTATAATAGACAATGCAAAGCAGGGTGATTATATATTAATCCAGGGTGATTTTGGAGCGACAAATCATATGGTACAATGGGCAAAGGAGAAGGGTTTTGTTCCTATATATGCAACAAGCAAAAGAGAGTATAAGAGCATAACAAATGAAGATGGCTCAATAACTAATGTGCATATTTTTAGACACATTAATTTTAGAAGATATTAAACTGTGGAACATATAATCCACAGTTTTTTTGCTGTCGACCCCCAATCCTGCAAAAAACCCGGGGGGTCGACAGCAGCCTCAAACCCTTGAAAAACCTACAAAGTTACTTTTTTATTACGAAAATATAAGGGATTGAAACTTTTCCCCCTTTGCTTATTTGTATTAATTTATTTATGCGTTTATAGCCTACCTATAAGGGATTGAAACTTTGACGATGGCTCCACTCTTTCACCTGAACTCAAAGTTTATAGCCTACCTATAAGGGATTGAAACTCTTCTAACATTTTTAAACCTATTATTGATACCGCTTGTTTATAGCCTACCTATAAGGGATTGAAACCAGTTTCAGAGATACAAAAAATTTGCTCAATATTCAATGTTTATAGCCTACCTATAAGGGATTGAAACTTGAGTGCCTCAAGTTTTACATCTGCTTTTTCTTCTGCGTTTATAGCCTACCTATAAGGGATTGAAACCAAACCTTCTCTCCCTGCTATATATCCCCCAAATTCAGTTTATAGCCTACCTATAAGGGATTGAAACCCTACACGCTAAGGAGAGAGTGTTAAACCCACAACAGTTTATAGCCTACCTATAAGGGATTGAAACTTTTCCAAATTAGAAACAATACCTAATAAAAAGTTAGTTTATAGCCTACCTATAAGGGATTGAAACATGTAGTACATAAATACTGAAAAGTATCTGCAACTTCTGGTTTATAGCCTACCTATAAGGGATTGAAACAAAGTCATGTCTATAAGAGAGGCTAAAGTTGTCATAGTTTATAGCCTACCTATAAGGGATTGAAACTTTTTATAGACAAAGGTATATTAGGTCAACCTAAATAGTTTATAGCCTACCTATAAGGGATTGAAACACAAGTGAATACATAAATGCAAGTAAAATTACAACAGGGTTTATAGCCTACCTATAAGGGATTGAAACAAGGTAATACTTTAACCCTTGGTGGAAGTAGTAATGGTTTATAGCCTACCTATAAGGGATTGAAACTCTAAAATATACTGTATCTCTGGGTCTATTTTATATGTTTATAGCCTACCTATAAGGGATTGAAACATTCAATGATAGCATATGTTTTGGGTCAATGGGCTGAGTTTATAGCCTACCTATGAGGTTTAAAGCTCCAAAGTAAAGGTAATACTTTACTTTGGAGCTTAAGTTTTACAAAAGGGAGTGATGTAATGGATGTAAATGGAACTTTGATTTGGTACTACAACATTTGTAAGAGGGAAGTATACTTAATTTCCCACGGTATACTTCCAAATCAAGATGATGAAAACATTGATATAGGAAGGTTTATACACGAAAACTACTACAGGAGAAACGAGAAAGAAATACGTTTTGGTAATGTAGTATTTGATGTTATGTATCAGAACCAAAATAAGCTAATAATAGGTGAAACAAAAAAATCCTCTAAATTTTTAGAGGCTTCAAAATGGCAACTTCTCTATTACTTAAAAATATTAAATGAGGCAGGAATTGATGCAAAGGGTGTTTTACAATACCCAGAAGAAAGAAGACGTGTAGAAGTTGAACTCACAGATGAAAATATAATAAAGTTAAAGAAGATGGAGGAGGAAATAATAAATATAATCGAATCCCCACTTCCTCCAAAAGTTGAAGAATGTGTTTATTGCAAAAACTGTGCCTATAGAGAATATTGTTATGCATAGGAGTGATTAGATGAATAAGGATATATACATATTTTCAAATGGCGAATTAAAAAGAAAGGACAATACCTTATATTTTGAAACACAAGACACCAAAAAATATTTACCTGTAGAAGAAATAAATAATATATGGATATTTGGAGAAGTTGATGTTAATAAGAGGTTTTTAGAATTTGCTGCTCAAAAGGAAATATTGCTACACTTTTTTAATTACTATGGATATTATGTAGGTAGTTTCTATCCAAGAGAACACCTAAATTCAGGATATGTACTCTTAAAGCAAGCAGAATACTATATGGATTATGAAAAAAGATTGGATATAGCTAAAAAAATAATAGATGGTGCCTTTTCAAATATGCTCGTTGTATTGAGATATTATAAGTCGAGGGGTGTTGAAATAGAAGATGAAATAAATGAGATAGCAGATAAAAAACAAGATTTAGAAAAATCACAGAGTATAGAAGAAGTAATGGCAGTAGAGGGTAATATAAGAGAAGTTTACTATTCCTGCTTTGATAATATAATAAATAAACCTGAATTTGTATTTGAAAAAAGAAGCAAACGCCCACCTCTTAATAGATTAAATGCACTAATAAGTTTTGGTAACTCACTTCTTTATTCTGCAGTGTTATCCGAAATATATCATACCCAGCTTAATCCCAGTATAGGATATCTTCATTCAACTAATAACAGAAGGTTTACCCTAAATCTTGACATAGCAGAAATATTTAAACCTACTATAGTAGACAGGCTAATATTTTCTCTGTTAAACAGAAATCAAATAACAGAAGATGATTTTGATGAACAGCTAAATGGAATTATTTTAAATGAAAAGGGAAGAAGGATATTTGTCCAAGAATTCCAAAACAAATTAGATGTAACAATAAATCATCCTAAGTTAAATCAAACGGTGAGCCATAGAAGATTAATAAGAATGGAGCTTTATAAAATACAAAAGCATATAACACAAGATGAAGAATATAAGCCATTTGTTGCAAGGTGGTGATATATATGTTTGTAATACTTGTTTATGATGTTGAAGAAAAAAGAGTTGCAAAGGTTTTAAAGAAGTGTAGAGAATATCTAACTTGGGTTCAAAATTCAGTGTTTGAAGGTGATATAACTGAGGCAAATTTAAAGAAGTTGCAAATGGAGCTAAATAGAATAATAAAAAAAGAAGCTGATTCAGTTATAATATATAAATTCAACAGCCTAAAATATTCAAGTAGAGAAGTTATGGGGCTTGATAAAAACCCACAAAATTTAATTATTTAGTGCAATAAAAATAGGATAGGAAAGGATTATTATAAAATTGTAGCAGGAATTTTAAGAAAAATATAGAAGTATATATTAACAAACTTTAACAAAAAGAGGTGTCTTATGAGAATAGAACTCAATCTTGAATTTAATGAACTCAATCTTCCTATCCACTACAACCATATTATGCAGGCAGTAATTTTAAAATGGATTAACGATGAAAACTATGCAAAGTTTATTCACGATAAGGGATATGAGTATAACAACAGAAGATATAAATTATATACCTTTTCAAGGCTGAATGGAAAATTTAGATTAGATAATAAAAATAAGAGAATAATTTTTCAAGATTCTGCAAAGTTTTTGATTTCATCGGTAGATGATGAGTTTTTAAGATATGTTGTAGAAAACTATATAGAAAATGGTTCTATAAACATTATTGGTAGTGAAGTAAAGGTAAAAAATATAAGATACATCTATCCAAAGTTTGATGGAAATGTATTTGTTACAAAATCTCCAATTACTGTTTATAGTACCTTTGAGAAGGATGGAAGAAAAAAGACCTATTACTATAACCCATCTGAAGATGAGTTTGAGGAGTTAATAAAAAGAAACTTAGTATATAAATACAATTCATACTATGATACTAATTTAAAGGATATAGACATAAAGATTACACCAGTTAAGGAAACTGTAAAGCAAAGTATAGTCCTTTATAAAGGCACAGTTATAAAGGGCTGGAATGGAGTATTCAAAATAGATGCTCCAAAGGAAATACTTCAGTTTGCCTATGGGGCTGGACTTGGCAGTAAAAATTCACAAGGGTTTGGTTGTATAGAAGAAGTATAGGAGGTGATAGATTGATAGAGGGTATTATTCAATTAGGTCAGGCAGCCTTAAAGGAAAGGGGACTTTTAGAAAATATAATAAAGGAAATTGAACCAGAAGTTAAGGGTAAGGTTAGATATGTTTTTAAGCTAAACTTTGATACCAAAAACCAAAAAATAGATATTGATGTAAATGAAGAGATGAGCAGGGATACTGCATATAAATACTGCTTTGTAGGTTCATTATATGGAAATTCTATCCAATGGTATGCTTCAAGCAGTAGTTTAGGATATTTTTTAAATCAGACAATATACAACTTAACAAGCATAGATTTAGGAGAATACTTGAATTCAAAGATAAAATATATATTGGAAAATTTTTGTATATACATTAATGATAAGGATGTTAAATACGTAATAGATTTAAAAAAGCTTGGTTTAGATGTTGATGTAAAGGCAAAGTACCAAGAACATATAAAAGAAGGGAAAAAGGGTAGTAAGTTTTCAGATGTTCTAACAAAGAAAATAGAAGATTATATAAAGAATAAATATGATATGAAACTAAAGGATTTTGGTATTTTTGTACTTTGCATAGATGGAAAACCTCTTACTGATTATGATGAGTATAAAAATGCAGTAATCGAATCTAAAAAGCCAAAGACATCCCAAAAATCAAAGGGAGAAAAGAGTGTTTGTCATATTTGTGGTGGTAGTGAAAATGTTATAGAAAATATGGAAAAGAATATGACAAATACAAAGTTGAAATTTTATACAACTAACCTATTAGTTTTTGCTAGTGAGTTAAATAAAAGTAAATATAATAGAAATCTACAGCTTTGTCAAAACTGCCTAAATAGCCTTCTTGCAGGTGAAACATATCTTATGAATAACTTAAATACAAGGCTTGCTAAGTTCAATGTATATATTCTGCCCCATTTTATATATGGTGATGTAATAAATATTAAAGACCTCGACTTTGTAAAGGACAAAATAAAAAATTCCTTTGATACATTAAAAAATTTAGAATCCATAGATGATTTGAGGGAAGACATAGATATGTCCCTTTCATTAGAAGATAGTGACCATTACTTCCTTCTAAACTTCATCTTCTATACAAAAAATCAAGCATCCACAAAGGTACAGAGGTTTATTAAGGATGTAAATCCAAGCATATTCAAAAGATTAGCAGGTGCTATTAAAACTTCAAGTGGTGAACTAAATAATTTTATACCAGATATAAAATTTAACTTAAACACAATATATTCAATGGTTCCAATACGTGAAAGCAAGGGTGAGGCAACTGAATATAGAAATATTCTTAACATATATGATGCAATTTTATCAACAAGATCCCTTGATAGACAAAAGCTTATAAATGACTTTTGCAGAGCAGCTCAAATCATATTTAGAAGACAGGGTGATTCAAGCTTTAAGGAATACAATATATCCTTTTATCAAAGGGTAGAGACGTATATAAATAAGACATTGATTTTTACAAAGGTACTTGAAAAAGTTGGCTGTTTAAAGGAGGGAGAAGGAATGGATGTAAGGGAATTGTCCTTAAAGGATGACCTAAAGAAATACATTGAAACAATGAAGTATGATGAACAAAGAACAGCACTGTTTTTACTTGGGTATTTAATAGGTGAAATAGGTAATGCACAAAGAAAAAGACTTGGGGATAAAAAGCCAATTCTAAATAAAATAAATTTCAATGGTATAGATAAACAAAAGTTAATGCGATTGTCAACGGATGTATTTAATAAACTTAATCAAGAAAAGGCAAATGATAAGCCGCTAAGGGTGTATAACGAAGGTATTTATTATGAATTTAAAAGACTTATTGACAAAAATTTATCAAACTGGACTTTGAATAAAAATGAAAATCTATACTACATTCTTTCAGGATATTCCTATGCAAGTGTAAAACCATTTTTAAAGGAGGATGATGTAAATGAACAATAATGAAATTTTATATTTATATGATGCAAAGCTTTGTAATCCAAATGGAGACCCAGATGAAGAAAATAGACCAAGGATGGACTATGAAAGGGAAGTAAATCTTGTTTCAGATTTAAGACTAAAAAGATACATAAGGGATTATCTTTTAGATTTAGGCTATGACATATTTGTAAGGGGAGTTGATGGTAAAACAGTAAATGCAGAGGGAAGAACAAAGGAGTTTAAGGAATTTACAGATGAGTGGATATTGAATAATTTAATTGATGTTAGAATGTTTGGGGCAACAATGCCTGTTAAGGCAGATAATAAAACCTTCATTGGACCAGTTCAATTTAATTGGGGATATTCTTTAAACAAGGTAGAACTTTTAGAAAGCTCCATTACATCTCATTTTTCAAGTGATACAGGAAACAGCCAAGGTGCAATAGGTAAGGATTATAGGGTAAAATATTCTCTAATTGCTTTCTTTGGTGTTGTATCAGGTAAAAGAGCAGAAAAAACTAAGCTAACAGAAGAAGACCTACAACTTTTAGATAAGGCTATGAAGTATGCAATAGTAAATCTTGCCACAAGAAGTAAGGTTGGTCAATATCCAAGGCTTTATTTAAGAGTTGAATACAAGGACAGCCACACTATTCTTGGCGATTTTAGAGATTATATATCTTTAAATGAAAAGGTTGAAAATATAAGGGATATAGAAGAAGTAAGCCTTGATATTACAAGACTTGTAGAAAAGCTTGATGAAAATAAGGATAAGATAAACAGAATATTCTATTTCGCAGACAGCTCACTTGAACTTATGGTAAATGGAAGTAGGGTGGATTTAAAGGAAGCATTAAAAGATTTTAATCTTGTTGAAGTTAAGTAGGGTGATTCTATGAAGGTTTTAGTTTTTGATATGAAGGGAAGGTTTGCACACTTTAGGAAGTTTTACACAAACTCCTCCTCCCTATCCTACCTTCTCCCCCCAAGAACCACCCTTATGGGAATAGTGGCAGCTATTATGGGATATGAAAGAGATAGTTATTATGAATTGCTCTCCAGTGAAAACTTAAATTTATCTGTTAGAATTATGTTTAAACCAAGAAAGATAATGCAGACATTAAACTATATGAAGATTGAAAATCCAAAGGATGTTTATAAGGTTAAGGATCATACACAGGTGCCCTTTGAAGTCATTGCGGCACAAAATGGGAGTGTTTTGTACAGGGTGTATTTAAATCATAAAGATGAAGAAGTATATAAAATAATAAAGGATAAAATAGCCACATCAAGATGTGAATATCCCATTTACTTTGGTGCCGCACCCTTTAGTGCCTCCTTTGAATTTGTAGGGGAATTTGAGGCTGAAAATATAGAAGGTACTCAGGAGATTGTAACTCCAATAAATAAGGATTTTATAGAAAAATTAGATTTTAACTTTGAAGATTTTACACTTGCAAGGGAGAGAATGCCAAGGGACTTTTATAGTGATAGGCTAATTAAGGAGGCTGCAACATATATATTTGAGGAGGAAGGAAAGGCACTTAAAGTAAAGTTAAATTGCGATGCTTTAAGACTGCAAAATGGAGAAAATATAGTATTTATGTAGGGGACATAAAGTCCCCTTAATCTTTAGGAGGGGTAAAATGCCATTTTATTCTCATCCAGAAAAACTACTAATTGAACATTTAAAGGAAGTTTATGATATAAATAAAGGATTGTTTGGAGATGAAGATAGGGAGGTTTATAGGATAATATCACTTTGCCACGATTTTGGTAAATACACAACCTATTTTCAAAGACATTTATTTAACAAAGAAACATCGGAGTTTTCAAAACACGGCTTTATATCTGCAATCTTTGGAGGATATGTTGCCTTAAATTTTTTAAAGGAACCGTACCCTTTATATGTTTATCTTGCTATTTTACATCACCACGGCAATTTAGAGACTCCACTTGAACACCTGCCCAAGAATTTCAAGAAAATAGATGAAGGGGATATTTGGGTTCTTGATAAGATGAACATATTTAAAAAGCAGATGGAGGATATAAAGAAAAACAAAGATGAAATATATAAAGATTATCAAATGGTGGGTTTAGGGCAGATTTTTAATGATTTTTTAGAGGAGGACGCTTTAGATATATTAAAGAAACTTAGAAAAATCCATTTTAAAATTGAAAGGCAAGAGAGTGAAATCCACTATGTTAATCTGCTTTATTTTTATTCTGCTCTAATTTCAGCAGATAAATTGAGTGCCTCAAATACAAGGGCTTTAGATGCTATTGGAGTTATAGAATTTGATAGGTTAAATAGGGAAAGGGAAGAAAAAATAAAGGGTAAGCAGGATATAAATGGAATAAGAAGTAGTATATTTAAAAATGTTCTTGAAAACATAGAAAAAAATAAAGATAAAGGTATGTTTACAATAACAGCACCAACAGGTACAGGCAAGACTTATGCAGGATTTTTTTCTGCATTGAAACTAAGGGAACTGTTGGGCGAAAATAGAAGAATAATATATTCTCTTCCCTTTACATCAATAATAGACCAAAATTATGATGTAATAGAGGAGCTATTTTCAAAATTTGATGAATATAAAAGTTCAAAGGGAAGGTATTTAATAAAGCACCACAGTATGGCAGATGTTGAATATCAAGATGAAAACAGAGATTACTCTAAAACTCAAGAGGAGCTTCTTATAGAAACTTGGGAAAGTGGTGTTGTAGTTACCACCTTTGTTCAGCTTCTTGAAACACTAATTGGTAATAGAAACAGAATGCTCAAAAAGTTTGTAAACATAAGGGGTTCAATAATTCTTTTAGATGAAGTTCAGGCTATAGATATAAAATACTATCCTCTAATTGATTTTATATTTAACCTTGCTGTTAAGTATCTTGATGTAAAAATAATAATGATGACTGCAACAAAACCTGCAATATTAAATGGGGCTGTTGAACTTTTAGAGGGGTGCGATAAGTATTTTTCATTATTCAATAGGACAAAACTAATTCCAAGGCTTGAAGGGAAAAGTGTTGGAGAATTTATAGAGGAGTTTAAAGAGAATATAGAAGATAAATCCTATTTAATTGTATGCAACACAATAAATCAATCAATTGAGGTATTTAGTGGACTAAAGGATTTAAATAGGGATGTGTATTATCTTTCAACAAATCTTGTGCCGAAGCATAGAAGGGAAAGGATAAAAGAGGTATCAGAGAGGCTAAAGAGAGGGGACAAGATTATACTTATTTCAACTCAAGTTGTTGAGGCAGGAGTTGACTTTGATTTTGATGTAGTAATAAGGGATTTAGCACCACTTGATTCAATTATTCAATGTGCAGGAAGGTGTAACAGAAACGGCAAAAAAGAGGTTGGGGAAGTATATATATATAAAATGGTAAATGAAAAGGGAGAACTTTTTTCAAAGCACGTGTATGGGAATACCTCTGTAAATATAACAAAGGAACTTATTGAGAATAAACAGGTTATCTATGAAAAGGATTATTATAAGCTGATAGATGAATATTTTAAAGAGGTTATAAAAAATAAGCAGAAGGATGTTTCAAACGGTTATATAGAGTCTATAAAGAGGCTTATCTTTACGGGGGATTATAAATATCCAATAAGCAGGTTTTCCTTAATTGAAAACAACCCTACATATATAGATGTGTTTGTAGAGGTAGACGATGAGGCGGTTAAAACATTAGAGAAATATTTTGAAATATTATCAATAAAAGATTATGAAAAAAGAAGGGAAGAATATTTAAAGATAAAGAATCAACTTAATAGTTATTTTATATCTGTCCCTAATAAAACATATAGAAGTTTTGAGGATAGATATGGTATATTTGTACTTCCTGAAGTAGCTCTTAAGGACTACTATGATGTAGATACAGGATTTATAAGAGAGAAGGATGAGACATTTATGATTTTCTAATATATTTGTGCATTAAAATTTAGATAATAATTTTTTTATAATAATTTATATAACAGAGAAAAGGAATTTATAAAATTGTAACGAAAAATATAAATATAGCCCAAAAAAGAGGGGGGATATGATGAAGGAATTATATGCTGCGGCCCTTTTGCACGACATAGGTAAGTTTTATCAAAGGACGCAGGATAATAACGAAAAGGAAAAGGTAAAAAGAGCATATAAGACAATATATGAACAGGAGGGGGCATATTCTCCAAGACATCAAGAGTGGGGTGCCTACTTTTGTGAAAAACTTAACTTGCCAAATATAAATGAAATCAAGAGGCTTGTTAGAAACCACCACAAACCAACTGATGTATATGAAAAAATAATATCAATAGCAGATATGCTCTCTTCAGGTGAAAGAGAGGAAAAGGAAGATGATTGTAAAAATCTAATTTCTGTTTTAAATTTGGTTAAGTTAAATAGAAGTAGAGAAGAAAAAAGAAAGTATAAAAGGATTTCAAGATTATCTCAATTTAATGAGCTTATGGATAACGAAGAACAAAATATATCTGTTTCATACAAAAGGTTGTGGGATGAATTTGAGGGTGTTATAAAGGAAGAGGGAGATATAGACAGAATATACTATATACTCAATGAATACACCTCAAATATTCCATCTGCATATTATTATTCAAGACCAGATATAAACCTTTTTTCTCACCTAAAAACAACTGCTGCAATTGCAGTATGCTTATACAAGCAGTTTGAGGAAGAAATTATAGGTGGAGATTACAGAAAAATAGATGAAATTTATACAAAAGTAAAGCTTAATAAGGAGCTTTTTAAGGAAAATGTATTTTGTTTAATAAAGGGTGATATATCTGGTATTCAAAGCTTTTTGTATAACATAGATATGGAGGATGCTCTAAAGAATCTAAAGGCTCGTTCATTTTACCTATCATATATTCTTGATATTATTGCAAGGTATATAGTTGATGAGGAAGGACTTACCTTAAGCAATATACTTTATTGTGGTGGAGGACATTTTTATATAATTGCACCAAATAAGACAAAGGAGAGAATAGAGGAATACAGAAGCAAAATACAAGAAGTTTTATTTAAAGCACACGGAATAGATGTTTCTGTTCTTTTATCCTGCGTTGAATTTAATATTGGTGATTTGGCAACGGCAGATTTTTCAAAGGTTTTCTGGGCTGCAGGAAACAAACTTTCAGAAGAAAAATTTAAGAAGTTTTCAAACATATTAAATGAAGATTTCTTTATGCCAAGAGAAAATATAAATATATGTCCATATTGTAAAAGGGAAATTAAGGGAGATATTTGTGAGTTTTGCGAATCCTTTGTTGAGTTAGGTAATGCACTTTATAGAAACAAGTATGTGTATTTACACAAAAGAGAAAAGTTTACTGGAAAAGTTAAAAGGGTGGAAGATGTTTTTGCTTCCTTTGGATATGAGATTGAGTTTACAGACCAATTAAATAAGAAGGCATTTTCTATAAATAAAGAAGGAGTAGATTTTAAAAATACATTAGGCTATATAAAAACAGCAAATTATATGTTTAAAGAAGGTAGTAGGACAGCTACCCTTGAGGAAGTTTCACAAAAGGCACAAGGAATTAAAAGGTGGGGAGTTTTAAGAGGTGATGTTGACAACCTTGGGAAAATATTCTTAGAAGGATTGGGAGAAAACAAGTCAATATCAAGGGTTGCGACATTATCCTCTGAACTTGAGATTTTCTTTGGTAAATTCCTTGAGGACTATGTAAGGGAAAACTATAAAGAGTGTATGGTTATATATTCTGGTGGAGATGATTTCTTTATAATAGGGCCTTGGAGCAGTCTTCCAGATTTAGCATATGGTTTGACACATAAGTTTAATGATTATACTGGTGGTAATAGTGATATTACAATATCAATGGCAATAGAGATTGCACCGGATGTTAAATTCCCTGTGTTTAGGGTTGCAGAGGATGCTGGAGATAGCTTAGATATGGCTAAAGAGTATGAAAGAGGCGGTAAAACTAAAAATGCCCTTTCATTCTTAAAAGATGTTATAGGATGGGAAGAGTTTGAGGAGTTTAAAGAGATTAAAAACGATATGAAGTATTTGGTTGTGGATAAAAATGTAACAAGAAATATATACTACACAATTTATTCTATTATTAATCAATATGAAAGAAGTAAGGAAGAGGGAGATTTATTTAAATCTTGGAGGCTTGTTTATTATTTTGCAAGGCTTCAAGAAAGACATAAGGATGCTAAAGAAAATATTAAATTGCTTATAAGTAAAATATTAAAGAACAATAATTCATTGTATAATAAGCTGTTTACAGCAACACTTTGGTCTGATATAGAAAGTAGGGGTTAAGGAGGTAGGAAAGATGCCAAATAATAATCAAAACAAAGGGAAACAGCAAAATAATATTCCAAATAATCAAGAGAATATTTTAAATGCACAAACTGCATCTATACTTTTAAATCCTCAAAAGGATGCAGATGGAAAGTTATTATTTGAAATTGCTGAAAAAGTTGGTAAAAGAATTAAGGATGATGGTGTAACAGTATCTCAAATTAGAAAAATCTATTCTGAAGTTAGAAAACTTGAATATGATGAAAAACGTGAATATCAATACAATTTAAGATTAATAAAGGCACAGATTGGATATACAGCAGGTAGATTTTCTAAATTAAAGAACTTTAAAAATGTTTTTGACATACTAATTCAAGAAACATTAAAGGGAGATAAGACTGAATTAAAGAGGTTTAAGGATTTCTTTGAAGCAGTAATAGCATACCACAAGGCTTATGGTGGAAATTAATAAAGGGGGTATATTATTATGGGTTTTAATGAAATAGTGTTAAATGGAAAATATGTTATAGATGCAGAAATAAAACTTTTAACAGGACTTCATATTGGTACAGCAGGAAATAGCTTAGATATAGGTGGAGTTGATAATCCAGTTATAAAGGATGTATATGGTAAACCATACATACCAGGAAGTAGTTTAAAGGGTAAACTTAGAAGTTTAATGGAGTTTTATAATAATAAACTAACCCTTGGTAATGTCATTTATTCAGTTAAAAGTGAAAAAAATCCAATAAGAATGCATATGTGTGACAAAAAGGATTGTATTGTTTGTGGTCTTTTTGGAAGAAATCACGGAAAACATGATGTAATACAAGAAAATAATAAGATAGAATCAATTGCATTTGATGAAGCTGTGGAACCAACAAGGCTGATAGTAAGGGATGCACATCTTATAGATGAAAGTATTACAGATGAAATGAAGGATAATATGGATTTTGAATATACAGAAGTAAAGTTTGAAAATAACATAGACAGAATAACATCTGCGGCAAACCCAAGGCAGACAGAAAGGGTACCAGCAGGGGCAACATTTAAGTGTAATTTTGTTGTTAATGTGTACAATGATGATGATAAAAAATACTTTGAAGCTCTACTTACTGCTATGAAGCTTCTTGAAGATGATTATTTAGGTGGTCAAGGTAGTAGAGGTTATGGACAAGTTAAGTTTGAAAATATAAAAATAGAGTATAAAGGTAAAAATGCTTATTTAGGAAAAGAGGATAAAAAGGTTTTTGGTCCATTTAATTCATTAAATGAAGTTAAGTTAGGATGATGGGTATGAAAAGGTATAGAGTAAAGCTAAAATTTAAGGAACCTATACATTTAGGGTATAGGGAGGGTATGTTTAATATAACTGACACAACTATTCATTCTGATACTATATTTTCAGGTATTGTAAATTGCTATTCACTTTTATTTGGAAAAGATAAAACAGATAATTTTTTAGATAATATATTACAAGGTAAGCTTAAGGTTTCATCTTCTTTTTACTATGTAGATGATGAGTACCTTTATCCAAGACCAATATATAACAAGATGTATTTAGATGATTTTAAAAAGGATAAGAAGATAAAATATATAAGTGAGAAGGTTTTGAGGGGACAGGCAAAGGATAAATATGTAGTAGGAAATATGCTTTTATCTAAGAAAATAGAGAAATATATATACAAAATAGAAGAAAGACCAAGGGTTGTAGTAGATAGGTTAAATAACGGTTCAAGTATTTACTATACAAGTTGTTGTAGGTTTAATGAAGGCTGTGGGCTTTGGTTCTATATGGATGTTGAGGATGAATTAAAGGATGAGGTTTTCTCTGCTCTAAACTTGTTGGCTGATGAAGGATTAGGTGGTATGAGGAGCTATGGTTATGGACATTTTGAGTTTGAAGCCTTTGAAGAAAAGTTAGAGAAGCCTTTAAATAAAAATATTCTTCTATCCTTGTGCTTACCTAAAAAAGATGATATAGAAAAGTTTTTAAGCTATTCTATTGTAGAAAGAACAGGATATATATATTCACCCTATGTAAAAACAAAGAAGCATAATATATATAGGATGTTTGAGGAAGGAAGTATTGTAGAAGGAGAAGCTGAAGGGACAATTTTTGATGATACTCCAGAGGGATTTAACGAACATAAGGTTTACAAATATGGCAGGGCGTTTTTAGTTCCCTTTGAATAAGGAGGGGGGAAAATGGATTATAAAGTAAATTATTATGAGATTGAGGTGTTGTCTCCAACAACGGTGACATCAGGGAATAAAATTCCAAGATTTCAAGTTGTTGTTGAAGGTAAAAAAGCATATATAATCGATATAATGAAAATGATAAAGGCAGATGAAGAGGCATTGGATGTTGTTGAAGAATTTGATTTTAGTTCTAATGAAAGTTTGTCAGATAAACTAAAAAAAGAGGGAATAAATTATAAAAACTATGTAAAATATGAACTTGGTTATGAAGGTTCAACAAATAGAATAAGAGAAATAAATGAAATAATGAAAACAGCAGGAAGACCATATATACCAGGAAGCTCTATAAAGGGTGCTTTAAGGAGTACGCTTAGTAGGGCACTTAATAAAGAAGATATTTATTTGAGAAGTTTAGATAATTCTGTAAAAAATAAAAAGAAAAGTGAAGTATGCGATGATAGAGCAGAAGAAGAGTTGTTTGGTTCTCCTAATTACTCTCCTTTTAGATTATTAAACATATCTGACACTGAGGTGGTAGATGCTTCAAACCTTGAACTTTGTGATATTAAGGTGTTGAATGTATGTAATGAAAGAGTAAAGTGGTTTGCAGGAAGAGAAAACATAGAAGATAAACAAAGGGCAGTTTCTATACATACAGAGGCACTTAAAAGGGGAACAAGGCTAAAGGGTAAAATAAGTAGTGGATTTGTACAATATTTTAAAGAAAATAGTTTTACAGGTATTAAGAATATTGAAAGTGTAATGAATTATGTGTCAAAGATAAAGAAGGAAGTATATGACTATATTGGTTCTGAAATTGAGTTTTATGAAAAATATAATAATGGGGAATTAACTGATGTATTGAATTTTTATAAAAAACTGCGTGATATGAAACTTGCAGAAAATGAATTTCTATTACAAGTTGGTTTTTCAACAGGCTATAAGCCAAAGAGTGTTATTAAAAAGATAGATAATAAGTTTATTAAACAACTAAAGGTTGTAAGTAAAGGTAGAATATATGAAGATATGTTTCCAAAAACACGAAGATTGGTGTATAAAAATGGTAAGATAGAAGCCCCACTTGGATGGATTAAGGTTACTTTGAGGTAAGTTTTATGAAGGGTGTTAGAGTTAGTGTAAAAATGGGTTTTAAAAACCCATTTTTCTTTGAAAAAGAGTATAAAAGCTCAATCAGCAATAAACTTAAAGAATTAGGTATAAAAAGGTTTACCTTTTCAGATTTAGTATGCAAAAGGAGAAAGGTAATAGAAGATGGATTTTATGCAATTGATGAGGCCAGATTTGATTTTATAACATTAAATTTTAGCGGTTTGCATAGAGCGATAAACAGTATTTTAAAAGATGGTATTGAATTTAAATATGGGAAAGTTATAAATATTGATGCGGGAGTAAAGAGGATAGAGTTTTTTAATGAAGGGTATCTTTTATCCCCTGTTTTAGTTTTAGATGAAGAGGGAAGAAGTGTTGATTTTGTTGAGAACCCTGTTTTGTATAATAAATTTATTAGGGATAAAATTATAAGGAAGTATGAAAATGTGTATGGCAAAAAACCTGATAATGATTCTTTTATAATAATTTTTAGAAATATCCCAGATAAAATTGTAGAAGAAGGAAAAATATATTTAAAGTCAAAATGTGAGCTGTATGGTTCTAAGGAGCTTATATATTTAGCAAATTGTTTAGGATTAGGTGACAACAACGAAGAAGGTTTTGGAATGATGTCAGAGGAATTATATTTTTATAAAAACAAATAATACTATATGAAAATGAAGCTAAACTTAACTACACAGTTGTAATGTATGAAATTGGACAGCACTTTGAGTGCGGGAAAACTTGCTCTAATGGAAGGATTGACCTTAAAGCGGTTACTTTTATCGGCTTATGTATATCAGCGTAAAAAAACAAAAAGTACAAAATAAAAGAATTACGAATGATTTAAATTAATTGAGATATGTAAAGAATACTTTGAATAGCTTATTAATTGGAATAAATAAGCAAAAAACTGTGGACTGAAAGCCACAGTTTTTTGCTGTCGACCCCCAATCCTGCAAAAAACCCGGGGGGTCGACAGCAGCCTCAAACCCTTGAAAAACCTACAAAGTTACTTTTTTATTACGAAAATGAAACTACCAATTAGACAAAATGAAAATGGAGATATTGTTAGTTTATAGCCTACCTATGAGGGATTGAAACAAGAAAGCACAAGAAGAAACTCTAAGGAAGATGAATGTTTATAGCCTACCTATGAGGGATTGAAACCATTTATATTATAATAAATTTTTTCAAGGTTTACAAAGTTTATAGCCTACCTATGAGGGATTGAAACAACTTATTGCGCCAAAAGCAGGACTACAGAGATATACGTTTATAGCCTACCTATGAGGGATTGAAACTGTAACATACTTCCTTACATAATTCATTGCTTTCTTAGTTTATAGCCTACCTATGAGGGATTGAAACTATTCAAGAGATTTTATAAAATTTCCACATAATGATATGTTTATAGCCTACCTATGAGGGATTGAAACATGTAGTTGAAGAAGTAGAGGAGAAGGAATTCAGGAAGGTTTATAGCCTACCTATGAGGGATTGAAACTGTTTTTAAGCATGGGATATGTGAGCGTTGCGGAGGTTTATAGCCTACCTATGAGGGATTGAAACAACAGATACTTCGGTGGCGATATAAAAGCTACCGAGTTTATAGCCTACCTATGAGGGATTGAAACTCACTACATCCACTAACTTGATTTATTTTTCTTAAAAAGTGTAAGTAATAATTTCCCCTTTATAAACATACGATTTTATAAAAAATTATTTTTTAAATTTTTAGGGAGGATATTTATGGGGGATTTAGATCGGGCTGTTGGTATTTTAGAAAATATTATGTTTAATCCTTTTAAGGAAGTGGGAGGAGGTTATAACTTTTCTCTTCAGGAGTTTAGTTTAGGCTTTGAGCTTGTTAAAACACTTAGGGATTTACTTTTGAGGGATAGGGAATTAAAGAGTGAATTAGTAAAGGTTTATGTGGAAGTTATAAATATAAAGGAGTATAAGATATTAGACGATTTGATAGACTATGTTAAACAAAATTATGAAGTAGTTGTGTTGACACGACAAAATAAGTATTCGATACTTGAGCAGTTTATTAAAAATAATGGCAGCCGCATCACTTATTGCATATAAAGAATTCATCTTCGGATGAATTCTTTTCTTTTTAACTATATATGGAATTTTTATTATATTTGCTGTAAAATAAAAATATATTTATCATAAAGGATGTGATTTTATATTTGGTTATGTTACACCGTTAAAGGGAGAGCTAAAGGTTAGGGAGCTTGATGTTTTCAAAGGCTATTACTGTGGAGTTTGTACATCCCTTGGAAAGATAAACTACCCAGCAAAGTATATTTTGAATTACGATATGACCTTTCTTGCCCTGTTTTTGTCATCAATAAAATATGATACAGACAGGCCAAAGAGGAGGTTTTGTGGGTATAAAGTAAATAAAGTAAACTATTTTAAAAATGAATACATAGACTATTCAGCTATGATGAATATAATCTTAACAAATAGAAAGCTCCTTGATGATTATAATGACGACAAAAACTATTTTTCTTTTCTGCTTTCAAAGGTTTTTAAAGTGAAAAAGGGAGAGAAGTTTAGGGATAAAATTGAAAGTATAGACAAAAACCTTTATGAAATGTCTTCTTTAGAAAAGCAAAATTCATCTGACATAGATAGATTAAGCCACCTATTTGGAGAAATAACAAAAGAAACCTTCGATGTTTTAGAAGGTAAAACAGGTGAGGTATTAAAATATTTTGGTTATAATCTTGGAAGGTGGATATATGTAGTAGATGCATTAGATGATTTAGAGAAGGATATAAAGGAGAAAAAATATAATCCTTTAATTTATGCCTTTAATTATGAAAAGGAGGAGAACTTTAGGGAAAGGGTAGTTGAAAATATAAGATTTGTTCTATATAGCTACCTTGAAAACATAACAAAGGCTTATGAATTACTTGATATAAAAAAGAATAGAGGGATATTAGATAACATTATTTATCTATCCCTTGCAGATAAGACAGAAAGAATACTAAAGGGGGAAAGGATAAATGAAAAATCCATACGAGGTATTAGGTGTAGACAAGAACGCTTCAATGGAGGATATAAAGAGAGCCTATAGGGAGCTTGTGAAAAAATATCATCCAGATAGATACCAAGACAATCCTTTAAAGGAACTTGCAGAGGAAAAATTAAGAGAGATAAATGAGGCCTATGATTATCTTTTAAATAACCACGGAAAACAGCAAAGTGGATATTCAAATGGAGGCTATTCATCAAGTGGTTACTCTAATCAAAATACCTTTACAGATTTTCAAAGGGTTAGGGAGTATATAAATAGAGGAGATTATTTTAGTGCTGAAAGAGAGCTAAATAGAATAAATATAAGAAATGATGAATGGTTCTATCTTATGGGACTTGTATATGTAAACAGAGGAAACTATTCAGTTGGATATGACTACATAAAAAGGGCATCAGAAATGAACCCCTACAACCAAGAGTACAAAGATGCCCTCTATAGAATGAACAACAGCTATAGAAGTTACAATACCCATTACTACAACACCTCAAGAAGGTCAAATGACGACTGCTGTACTATATGTACATATCTATATTGTGCAGACTGTTGTTGTGAATGTTTAGGAGGAGATTTGATATCTTGCTGTTAAGAGGGGGGATAATGTGGATAAAACCAAAAGGGTTGCTTATAGCGGTATAGCGGCAGCACTTTCTATAATATCGCTCTATTTAGGTCTTATAAGTGTTAAGGGTAAAATAACTTTTTTATCTCTTGCAAGCTATATTCTATCAATACCTATTATAGTTTCAAACATATATACAGGGCTTTTAGTTGCACTATCAACAGACATATTAGCCTTCTTTTTAATACCCAATAAGGCGTATGTGTTAGTTTTTATCCCTATGTCCTTCTATCCGTCTGTTAAGGCATATTTAGAGAGCAAAACAAAATTTCATTGGGTATTTAAGTATATCTATTTTAATCTTTCAATAATAGCTGTGTATAATGTGTATAAGTTATTCATTTCAAATGAAATTGTAATTAGCTACTACTATCTATTCCTTATAGCTGCACAACTATTTTTCTATATCTACGATGTAGTATTTACAAAATTTATTGGATGGGTAATAAGTAAATTAGGGCTGTGAAAACACAGCCCTATTTATTTTAATAAAATAACTTACTAAAAAATGGTGCATAATATTTTCTAATTTGCACAACATAATACAAAAAAGGGGTGTAGCTATGAGGCTTGAAAGAGCAATGGAAATTCAAGACTCGCTTGGTGTAATTGATGTAAAGTACAACGGCCACAGCGTATGGATTGAGGAGGTACATAAGGATACAAAATCAGCAGTTGTTAAAGATTTAGATACCAACAAAATTTTTGAAGTTCCTGTTTCAAAATTACAGGAGAAATAAACAGATTTTTGACAAACTCACTTGTTAGATAGTTTATGAAAAAGCCCCATGAATGGATGCCTTAAAATCCTTCATGGGGCTAAACAGCCTAAAGTTTACTTTATTATAGCTTAATTTTATAAATTCTTGCCTCATAAGGTCTTAAGGCTATATTGTTTATATTTTCATCTAAAAAGTTGTAGTTTGATAAAATCAGCTTAGCCTCTTTAATCTTAACATCTTCAGGAAGTTTAAATTCAGGTGTTCCACCAAAGAAGTTTACCACTACTAAAAATGCATCATCTTCCCCTTTTCTTATATATGAGTATATCTCCTCGTGTTCTCTGTTAATTTCAATAAAATCTCCATAAACAAGAGTTAAATTGTTTTTTCTAAGTTCGATAAGCCTTCTATAGTAATTTAATATTGAATTTTCATCCTTAATTTGAGCCTTAACATTTATATCCTTGTAATTTGAATTAACCCTAATCCAAGGATTAGCATCACTAAATCCAGCGTTTTTGCTGTCGTCCCACTGCATAGGTGTTCTTGCATTATCCCTTGATGTTAGGTGTAGCCCCTTTATATAGTTTTCGTGGCTCACAAGTCCAGATTCAACAAAATCCCTATATTTATTAAAAACAGCAACATCCCTATAATCCTCAAGTTCAAAGTCCCAAGCGTTTGTCATTCCTATTTCATCACCATAGTATATAAAGGGTGTTCCCTTTTGGGTAAGCTGTAGTGTTGCCAGCATTTTTGCAGACTCTTTATGGTATTTTTTATCGTCCCCAAGTCTTGATACTGTTCTTGTTGAGTCGTGGTTTGAGTAGAAGATTGGGCACCAGCCTTCCTTCTCATCCCTCATCTGCCATCCGCTCATCTTCTCCTTTATCTCTTTTACTAAATCTATCTTTCTTCTCTCCCAGTCCCTTTCGCCTTTTCCAACAGAGTGCATATCAAAATGGAAGGTCATATCAAGTTCTTCTCTATCAACACCTGTATATAGGTAGGCATTATGGTAGCTAATTCCTCCTGTTTCTCCAATTAAAACGTGATATCCTGTGTTAAATACCCTTCTTCTTATTTCCTTTATATAGTCGTGTACCTTAGGTAGGTTTTGAACGTATTTTATAAAGTCTCCATATACTTGTCCTTCCTTTATCTCTGCGTCTGGGAAGTTAAAGTCCTTTTCTAAGTGGTTTATTGCGTCAAATCTAAACCCATCAACTCCCAAATCAATCCAAAATTGAATCATCTTTATTATTTCATTTCTTACATCTTCACATCTCCAGTTTAAATCTGGCATTTTCTTTGAGAATAGGTGTAGATAATATTCTCCAGATTGTTCATCATATTCCCAAGCACTTCCACCAAAGAAGGAACCCCAGTTGTTTGGAGGATTTCCATTCTTACCAGGATGCCATATGTAGTAATCTCGATACGGATTATCCTTTGATTTTCTGCTCTCAACAAACCAAGGATGTTCATCTGATGTATGGTTTATAACAAGATCCATTATTAGCTTCATATCCCTCTTATGCAATTCTTGGATTAGAAGTTTGAAATCCTCCATTGTACCAAATTCATCCATTATATCATAGTAGTCGCTAATGTCATAGCCATTGTCATCGTTTGGAGATTTGTTTATAGGGTTTAGGTATATCATATCAACACCTAAATGTTTAAGGTAATCAAGTTTTTCAATAATTCCCCTTAAATCACCAATTCCATCTCCATTTGTGTCTTTAAAACTTCTTACATAGATTTGGTATGCTACTCCTTCCTTCCACCAAGCTCTGTTCACAATAAACACCATCCTTTATAATTTTATACAAATTTTAAAATAATCAGAAAATATCTTTTTTATTTTAAGGGCTGTATTATTTTATACAGCCCATATGTTTATATTTCAACACAAACACCAAAGTGGTCAGATACAACCTCTTTATTTATACCGTTGAATATAACAGATGAAGACTTAACAGGTATTTTCCTATTTACTAAAATTAAATCAAGTCTTAAATCATTTCTGTTTTTATCCCAACCTGCTATTTTCCCCTTTACAGTAACACCATCATCCTTTACTTCTGCAAGGCTGTAGGTGTCGTAAAGTCCCCTTTGTAGGATGTAGTCATAGCCTTCATTTCTTATAAAGGCGTTGTTGTTAAAGTCTCCCATAAGGAAAGTCAGCTTGTTTTGGTCAATAGTTTCATACAACCTATCAAACTGCTCCTTAAAGGGTTCCTTCTCATCATCCCACCAGCCAAGGTGGCAGGAGTAGAAGTCTATCTCCTCTGTGCCTATTAAGATACTTGCCTTTAAAACTCTTCTTGTCTTCCAAAAGCTAAAGTCATCTGCCCTTGAAATGAGGTATGACTTTACATCTTTTACCTTATGCTTTGTTAAAAGAGCAACTCCTTCTTCGTATTTATCATATCCTATATGGCTCTTTTCGTAGTACATACTGTACTTTTCCTTTGAAATTTGGTTTATTTTATTCATAAGTAGGAGGGCAAAGTTGTCCTCCTTAACTATTCCCATAGCTACTTTATTTTCAATTAGCTGATTTACCTCCTGAAGAGAAACCACATCATATCCCTTTTCAATGATATCCTTTGCAATAATATCAAGCTTTTCAAGCTGATTCTCCTCAATCCAGGAATGGCAGTTTAGTGTTAATAGCTTCATTATTATGCCCCCAATATATCGTTTATATCCGATTTTAATATATCCGCCTTAGGCCCGTATATTGCTTGTATTCCCTTATCCTTTATAATTAGTCCAACAGCTCCATTTTCCTTCCATTTGCTTTGTTCTGCAACCTTTGCTGTGTCAACAACTGTAACTCTAAGTCTTGTCATACAAGCATCAACTTCAACAATGTTTTCACGTCCTCCTAAAAGTTCTATTATTTTAAATGCCAATTCTCTATTGCCTGCATTAGTAGTTGTTGCAGCAGCCTCATCCTCTGCATCAAGTTGATTTTCTCCACGTCCTGGAGTTAGTATGTTAAACTTCTTTATTGCGAACCTAAATCCAAAGAAGTTTACAGCAAAGAATAGAAGGCAAGTAAATACAAAGTTTAATAGATCCTTTGCAAGTCCTGCATTTACTATCATTGGTGTACGTGTTAAAAGTTCTATAAAACCAAAGGCGTGTATTCTTAAGTTTATAAGGTCTGCCATTGCAAAGGCAAGTCCTGTAAACACTGCATATCCAAAGAATAGTATAGGTGATGTAAACATAAACATAAATTCAATTGGTTCTGTAACTCCTGTTAAAAATACTGCAAGTGCAGCAGATAAAAACATTGATTTGTATTGAGGTCTTTTTTGCTTCTCAACGCTCATATACATTGCAAGTGCAGCACCTATTAATGATGCAGTTGAAGTTACGATTTGTCCAACCTTAAATCTTGCTGGATGTACTGTAGCAAGTAGTTTATTGTATGTAGCCATATCGCCGGCTGCCTTTAGGTTGTTAAGGTCTGTAATCCAAGCAAGCCAAAGAGGGTCTTGTCCGTAAACAACTTGTCCAACTTTATCTCCAGTCAGTATGTTGTAAACTCCACCAAGTTCTGTATAGTTCATAGGTATAGTAATCATATGGTGAAGACCAAATGGAAGTAGAATTCTCTCAAGGGTTCCATATATGAATGTTGAGACAAATGGGGCATTGTCCCTTGATGTTGCAATCCACTTACCAAATGTGTTTATACCAGTTTGTACGATTGGCCAAAAGATTGAAAGTATAGTTGCTGTTACAACTGAACCTAATATAACTACAAAAGGAACAAACCTTTTACCGTTAAAGAATGAAAGTGCGTTTGGAAGTTTGTTGTAGTTGTAGTATTTGTTATAAAGTGCGGCACCTAAGAAACCTGCTATTATACCAACAAATACACCCATATTAAGTGCTGGAGCACCAAGTACAGATGTAAAGTAGTCCTTAACAACTAAATTTGAGCCAAATATTGTTTTAACAGTTGCGTTTGCATCCTGAAGCATTGCACCATTTACGCCAAATATTGCACCTGTTACACGGTTTATTAGTATAAAGGCTATAAGTGCAGCAAAGGCACCACCAGCTCTTTCCTTTGCCCAAGAACCACCTATTGCAACTGCAAATAGTATGTGAAGATTTACAATTATTCCCCAACCTAAATCTTCAATTATTCTTGCAATCGTCTGTGCAAGTGTTACGTCCCCAAATAGAATTCCAATAAGTTTTCCAATTGAAATCATAAGTCCTGCTGCAGGCATTACTGCGACTACAACCATAAGTGCTTTTCCAAATTTTTGCCAGAAATCAAAGGTGAATATTTTTTTAGACATTTTAAAACCTCCTTTTAATGTGAGCAAACGATTGCATAGAGCGTAAAAAAATATTTGATGGACTTTACCATCAAATATTTCAGATAATTAACAATTGTAGTATATAGTAAAAAAAGTCTGATGTCAAGAAACCTAAGATTAATAAAAATATTAAAAATATAAAGAATTAAATAAGTAACCTCATAGGATGGTGTACTCCCGCCTACTTATATAAGGGGGAGTTGAATTTTATTGATTAAGTTAAAATGAGTTTTAAGGGGAGAAATTTTAACCAATTTATATTTCATTTATGTTGGTAACATCGTATTTTTTAACAAGAGTAACTTTTTTATCTGAACTTTTATAAATATTACAATCAAATCTATATCCTCTAATACCCTTTAGCTGAAGCTCTCTTAATATGTTAAATATAGGGTTTGAATCAAAACATTCAAATACTAAGTCCTTATCACAGCTATTACATATTCCGTCTATTTCAATAACATCGAAGTTGTTGTTTATTATATCCTCTGCTATCTCATCTATTTTGTTTTCATAAGTTAGGTTGATATGGTATAAATTCATCTTAAGTCGCCTCCAAAAATAAAAAATTCAGATTATTTTCAATATTAGTATAAATCAATCTGCAGAGCTTGTCAATAAATTAACCAAGATTTAACCTGTTCTATTTAACCCCTTTGACAAATATAATTTTATAAGACATAGGGGAGTGATTGTTATTAAAAGGTACATATTGATTGTTATAGTTCTCATATTTCTTGTAATGTGGGAGGGGAATATGAATAGTAAAAGGTTAAATTTTGAGTATGATTATCCTTGTGTGACGCCTGATGAAAAAATACTAAGGGAATTTGTAGAGAAAAAACTAATCAGTGAATATGGAGGTATATTTACCAACTATAAAATGGAGTTTGGTTCAAGGGATGTTTTGTCAGAATCTGAGGGACTTATTATGCTCTATTATCTATACATAAAGGATGAGGCAGGATACAGGATGCATTATGAGTTTGTAATGGATAAAATGATGCTTAAAAATAATTTGGTATCTTGGCGGGTTGGTGAGGATTATCAATATTCGTCATCTGCTTCAATAGATGATTTAAGAATTATAAGGGCACTTTTAATAGGGTATAGTGTTTTTGGTAATAGAGAGTACTTCAATCTTGCTAAAAGGATTATAGCCTCTGTTAAAAAATATGAATGTAGAAATGGCTTTTTAGTAGACTATTATGATGGATATACAAAGTCAGGAACTATTACTTTATCCTATATAGATTTATACACAATAAATCTTATTAGCAATTACGAGCTAAGTTTTAAAAGCATATATGAAAACTCAAAATGGGTTTTAGAAAATGGGAAGATAGAGGGCACTCCCTTTTTTAGAAATAGATATAATTTAAGAACAAAACAATATTCAAGTGAGTATAAGGTTGATATGCTTCAAAATGCAATAGTAATTGAACACTTGGCAGAGGACAACATTTTTTATATGGACTTTATTAAGTTTATCAAAAATGAAATAGAAAAAAAGGGTGCAGTTTATTCAGAGTATTACATAAAAGATTTAAAGCCAGCCTCAAGGATAGAATCCACAGCAATTTATGCGACTTTAGCAAGGGTTGCTTTATATTATAGGGATATTGATTTATATAATATGCTAATAAACAGAATGCTTAAATTACAATGTAAAAATAGATTATCTCCCATATATGGTGCATTTGGAAATGAATCAAACCTATATGTCCACTCCTTTGATAATTTAAATGCACTTTTGGCTCTAAGGATGGGGGGATGCTATATTGTTAAAGAAGATAATAATTAGTTTATTAGCAATCATATGCTTTATGATTGGAAGAGCCTGTGCAGAGGATAAAAGGGATAGGGTGCTTATAGTGTACGATACAAGATATAAATTTGGCTATGACAACGATGAGGTGTTAGCCTTTAAACTTGCATTAGGTCATTTTGATGTTGATGTTTATGAGGTTTCAGAGAAGTGCTATCAGGAGGGATATTTAAAGGATTTTAATTGTGTTTTTGTACTTGGATTAGATGAAAAGGAACTTTCAAGTAGGGTTTTAGAGGATTTGATAAGTTATAGGGGAACAACAGTTTTAATTGGAACAGGCTTTAAGGAGGTTTTTCAAAGGGAGGAGTTTGGTAAAAATATATTTTTAGGAAAAAATTATAATGCAGTTGATGTATATTATGGGGATTTTGGGTTTTCATTTAATAGAAAATTTGGTATTTCGGATAATAATTTTGTTGATTCCTATGATGTAAAAAATGGACAAGTTGTTAGCTATTTTACTGATGGTAAAAAACAAATACCATATATATTTAAATACAACAACAGGTGGGTGGTTACAAGATATGATTCAGAGGGAACAACCTTTTATATACTTTGTGACGTTCTTCACGATGTTTTAAAAAAAGAACATAGGCAGGAAAAAAAGGTTTTTGTAAGGATAGAGGATGTTCACGCTAAGGTTGATGTAAAAAGATTGAGGAGTATAGGAGACTATCTAAAGTCTGAAGGTATACCCTATATGATAGCCCTAATACCTGCCTATAAGGAAAATGGAAGGATATATAGGATATCCGATAATAGGGAGCTTGTAGAGACTCTAAGATATATGCAACAAAATGGAGCCACAATAGTACTTCACGGATATACTCATCAAATAAGGGATGAAAAAACGGGAGAGGGTTATGAATTTTGGGATATTAAAAATAATAGGCCACCATCTGATGATATGGATAAGTATATGGAGGATAGAGTATATAGTTCACTTTTAGAATGTTTAAAATGTGGACTTTATCCTCTTGCCTTTGAGGCACCCCACTATGCAATAAATAGAGATGGATATGAGTTTTTAAAGGAGCACTTTTCAACTTATGTAGGTCATATACAAACATCAGAGTATTCTTTCTGTACAACATCATATCCCTTTAGAATAAACGATATTGAGTTTATAAATAAGCTTATACCTGAAAACTTAGGCTATGTCTATTCAGACAACATAAATGAAATATTAAAAAATATAGATAGAACTTCCGTAGTTAGAGACTATTTTGGAGGCTTTTATTTTCATACGTTTGTGGATATTGATTATCTAAAGAAAATAATAGGAGAGTTAAGGAACAGGGGATACTCTTTTTATGACCTAAAACAAGAGGAAAACTCTGTAATTTTAAAGGATATCTATATAAAAAGTAGAGATGGGAAAATAGATTATGACTATCACAAGAGGATAGATATAAAATTAAGTTTTTATGATATACAAAGGTCTGTTCTTTGTCTATTTATTCTATTAGTAACAGGAATGGTGGCTATATTAATTCATTCCATTTGTTTAAGGAGGGAGAGGGGATGGTGATTTATGATAATTTGTTCTTGTTCTCCCTTTATTCTATATGGCTAATGCTCATCATAGGAGGAATACTAACCTATTTTGGTTATCTATACTATGTTGAATCAAGTAAAAGAAGTTTTTTATTAGATGATTTACCCTTTGTATCTATTTTGGTTCCAGCCCATAATGAGGAGAAGGTAATTGAAGAGACTGTAAGGAGCATAATGAATTTTAACTATCCTATTGATAAGTTTGAGCTTATTGTGATTGATGATTTATCAGTAGATAATACAGGGTATATTTTAGAAGGGTTGAAGGAGGATTTTAAAGAGAGGCTTAGGATTATAAAAACTGATATAAACACAGGAGGAAGGGGTAAGGCAAATGCACTAAACATTGGGCTTAAATATGCAAAAGGTGAGTATATTGCAGTATATGATGCCGATAATAGACCAGATAGACAAGCACTATACAATCTTGTTTGTGAACTTAAAAAGGATAGTAACTTAGGTGCTGTTATAGGTAAGTTTAGGACAATAAATAAAAATAAAAATCTATTAACAAGGTTTATAAATATAGAGGGGCTTAGTTTTCAATGGATGGCACAGGGAGGGAGATGGAGACTTTTTAACTTATGTACAATACCAGGAACAAATTTTTTAGTAAGGAAGGAGATACTTGATAAAGTTGGTGGATGGGATGATAGGGCAATTGCAGAGGACACAGAGGTTAGCATAAGGATATACAGGATGGGATATAAAATAAAGTTTGTTCCACAGGCAGTAACCTTTGAACAGGAACCAGAAAATTTAAGAGTTTGGTTTAAGCAAAGGAAAAGGTGGGTTAAGGGTAATGTATATGTTTTATTTAAATATTTATTTGATAGAAGTTTGATAAAAAGTAGTGCATATATAGATGTTATCTACTTTACATTAGTTTACTTTGTTTTTCTACTATCAACATTAATCTCTGACTGCGTTTTTATTCTTGGTTGTTTTACTAATTTAAGGGTTGGTATTTATGGAAACTTGGTTTTAATTTGGTTTTTATCATATATTATGTTCATACTTGAAGTTGCTATTTCTCTATCCCTTGAGAAGGAAGAATTTAGCTTTAAAAATGTTATATTAATATTTTTGATGTATTTTACCTATTGTAAGCTTTGGGGTGTTGTTTCTATGATGGGTGTCTACTCCTACTTAAAGGATAGGGTTTTAAATAGGGAACACAGGTGGTATAAGACAGAAAGATTTTAGGGGGGATAAGATGAAGAGGATACTTAAGATTTTTATTATACTTTTTTTAGTCTGTTCTAAGAATATATATGCTGAGGATATAGGAATAAAAAACTTCAAATTAAACGACAATATAGAACTTAGAGGTGTTAGAAGTTATTATGATTTTAATTTTTTTGTTGATGAAAATTGGATTTTAAAGGATGAAAGTTATGTCTATTTAAATATAAATATAAGTGAAGCAATAAAATATAAAAATTCTATGCTGTCTGTATATTTAAATGGTTCTCCTGTTGGAAGTGTTAAGATTTATGGTAAAAAAAATATACAAACAGCCTTCTTTTTAAAAAGGGAAAAAATAAAAGTAGGTTT
Source organism: Caloramator sp. (assembly GCF_020054765.1). Lineage (NCBI taxonomy): Bacteria > Bacillati > Bacillota > Clostridia > Eubacteriales > Clostridiaceae > Caloramator > Caloramator sp. The sequence goes on from NZ_JAIHAO010000025.1 coordinate 36,654, forward strand.
TAATTCTCTTAAAATTTCTGCCTTTAAAATGATAGATGGTGAAGATTACTATGAAGATATAAACATAGGAAATTGGATTGAGATTCAGGATGATAGTTATGTTCATATCGAATATGAAGAGAATATGGAAAATATAAGGGTAAGTAATTTTCCTTATCCCTTTTTAAAAATGGGAAATGATGATGGTTTTAACACAGTTATCTTAACAGGGGAAGACTTAGATTCTTATCTTGCACTTTTTTATCTATCAGCAGTATTTGGAAGATATGCTGCATATTCTAATTTAAATTTAAGGGTAGAGCATATTAAGGATTTTAATGTGGATGATGTGGATAAAAATATAATTGTTATATCGACCTATTTTGATTTAGATGAAAAGCTAAAGAAGTATATAGATAGTGAAGATAGAAGCAAAATGTCAAATAATGCTTTAGTTAAGCTTATAAAATCTCCCTATAAGGAGGGTAGAAATGTTTTAATAATAACCTCCTTCGATAGTAAAAAACTTATATTTGCAGCTAAGGCGTTAGGCGATATAGATTTTTTAAAGGGAGTATATGGTAATACATTTTATGTAGGTGAATATAAACAAAAAAATAGAGAGATATATCAGGATAGAGTGACTCTAAAGGATTTAGGTTATAAAGATATAGTTTTAAACGGCATAGATAATGAGGTTGATTTTTTTATAGAAATACCAAAGGATAGGAGTTTGAAGGAGGAGGCCTTTGTTCAATTTAATTTAAGATATTCTAACTTAATAGATTTTAAAAAATCGTCTCTTTGTATTTATGTAAATGATATTCCATATTTAGATAAGGCTTTATCTTTAGAAAAAAGTAGAGGGGATAGTATAAGACTAAGTTTGAAGGATGTAGCACAAAGTGGAAACGTCAAACTTAAGCTGAAGTTTAATCTTGTTCCTAAAGATATAATAAATACAGCATATCTTAATAATCCATTTGCTGTTGTTTTAAACGATTCTGTTATATACAAACCAACAAAGATTGAAAAAAGAAGAGACCTTTTGTTTTATCCTGCCCCCCTTATTGAGGATGGAGAGTTTAATGACTTGAATGTTGTTATTCCAACCAGTTTAGATGGTGAAGATTTAAGTAATTTGTCAAATATATTTGCCTTTTTAGGACACAGCATTAAAACATTAGAGGGATTAAGTGTTAGCTTGTTTGTTGATAAATCAAAAAACAATTTAATTTATGGATTGAACTTAAAGGAACTACAGGATAATTTGTATGTTGAAAAAAAGGATAGAAGGTATAAGGCAAAAGAGAATATTGTACTAAATGAAGGGGATAGTGTAATTGAGCTAATATATGGAGTTTTTGCTAAAGATAAATTTATTTTAACATTAGAAGCTGATGGAAGAGAAGGAATTAAGAATATATCAAAGTATCTAAGTGATTTTGATTTGGTTGAAAGATTAAAGGGAAATGTCTGTGTAATAAATTCTATGGGAACAGTAAAAACTTACTATATCGAAAATGAAAAAATTATTTATAAAAATATATTTTTTGCCTATGTATGCCTTGGTATGGCTATTATTGTATTTATTGTTTTAATTTATACAAATAAATATAAAGAATAAATATAATTTTTTTCAGATTGTTGACAAACCCAATTGTTAGCTAAAGTATGAAAAAGCCCCATTAAAGGATTTCAATAGGCTCTTTCATGAGCTTTAGCAATTCTTAGGTTTTCAAACAAAGAAAAGCTTAGAATTGATTAGCTCCATGAAGTGATGCCTAAGAAATCCTTCATGGAGCTAATCAATATATAACTTTTTCATCAGCCTGAATAAATATAATTTTTTAAATGTTTATTGTATTTTAAATAGGTTAATGATAGAATAAACATATGATTATAAATTAAGCAAAAGTTTAGGTGATTATATGACAAATAGAGAAAGAGAAATACTTGAACTTATTAAGAAGAACCCTTTTATAACCCAAGAGGAAATAGCCTCAAAGCTTAATATAGCAAGGGCATCGGTTGCTGTTCATATAACAAACCTGATGAAAAAGGGATATATTTTAGGAAAAGGTTATATTATAAACCTTGATGAGTATGTTTTGGTTATTGGTGGGGCAAATGTAGATATACAAGGTTTCCCAAAGGAAAAACTAAGGTACAAAGATTCGAATATAGGTATTTTAAATATGTCCTTAGGTGGTGTTGGAAGAAACATAGCAGAAAACCTTGCAAGGCTTAATGTGAATGTAAAGCTCATAACTGCTATTGGGGATGATATGTATGGTAGAAAAATACTTGAGCATTCTAAAAATATAGGCATAGATATGAGTCACAGCTTAGTTGTCTCTGATGATAATACTTCAACATATCTTTCTATATTAGATGAAGATGGAGATATGGCAGTTGCACTCTCTTGTATGGATATATGCGACAGAATAGGTGTAGATTTTATAAAATCAAAGAAGAAGATAATAGAGAGTTCTAAAGTATGTGTTGTGGATACAAACATACCTAAAGAAACACTTGAAGTTATAGCAGAACTTGAGGATGTTGTTTTGTTTTTAGACACAGTATCTACAAAAAAGGCACAAAAGGTAAAGGATTTCATAGGAAAGTTTCATACAATAAAGCCAAATAGATACGAGGCTGAAGTTTTAACAGGAATTTATGTTGATAATGTGGATAATGCAAAAAAGGCCTGTGAGGTTCTTTTGAATAAGGGAGTACAGAGGGTATTTTTAAGTCTTGGTGAAGATGGAGTTGTATTTGGAGATAGTAGAGGAATATTTAAAATAGATATGCCAAAGGTTTATGTTGTAAATGCAACAGGTGCTGGAGATGCCTTTTTGGCAGGACTTGTTTTCAGCTATATAAACGACTATTCAATGGAGGCTTCAGCAAAATTTGCAATGGCAGCAGCAGCAATTGCTCTATCCTCAAAGGATACTATTTCAAACAAAATGACTATACAAAATGTAAATACAAAGGCAAAGGAGATGGGATTATGCTAAAGGATTATTTAGTAATTTCACAGGAGGTTAAAGAGGCACTCGAAAATGGAAGACCTGTTGTGGCACTTGAATCTACAATAATATCACACGGTATGCCATATCCACAAAATGTTGAAACTGCACTTAAGGTTGAAGAGATAGTTAGACAAAATGGGGCAGTTCCTGCGACTATTGCAATAATAGGTGGAAAGTTAAAGGCGGGTTTAACTCGTGATGAAATAGAATACCTTGGTAAAAAAGGCAGAGAGATAGTAAAGGTAAGTAGACGCGATATTCCATATATAGTTGCAAAGGGAATTGATGGAGCGACAACTGTTGCATCAACAATGATTATAGCATCCCTTGCAGGAATTCGTGTCTTTGCAACAGGAGGAATAGGTGGAGTTCACAGAGGTGCCCAGGAGACCTTTGATATTTCAGCAGACCTTCAAGAGCTTGCAAATACAAATGTTGCAGTTGTTTGTGCAGGTGCAAAATCAATACTTGATTTAGGATTAACTTTAGAATATCTTGAAACCTTTGGTGTTCCAGTTGTAGGATATAAGACAGAGGAGCTTCCTGCCTTCTATACAAGAAAGAGTGGATTTAAGGTTGATTATAGATTGGATACTCCAGAGGAAATTGCAAAGATGTTAAAGGTAAAATGGGAACTTAACCTAAAAGGTGGTGCAGTTATTGCAAATCCAATACCAGAGGAATATGAAATGGATTATGACACAATAAATAGGGCAATAGAGGATGCACTAAAGGAAGCGGAGGATAAGGGAATAAAGGGAAAGGAATCAACTCCATTTTTACTTGCAAAGGTTAAGGATATTACAGGTGGAAAGAGCCTTGAGTCTAATATTCAACTGGTATTTAACAATGCAAAGCTTGCGGCACAAATTGCAAAAAATTTATAAAAAAGGCTTGACAAACAATTAACTTTATTGCAAAATATAACTTAAATAAAAATTGAATATGCGTTGACCATGATAGAGGTGCGGTGTCTAAGAGTACTATATCTGAGGTAAGCACGATGAGGGTATAGGAAAGGAGCCACCGCCGAAGCGTAGAGTTGATGCTTTAAGACTCTATGGCTGGGGCTGCATAGAATATATGCAGAACTGTCACAAACGCATAGTTTGTGGAGAGCTATCATGCAAGGGCAGGGTACGTGTTTTTGTACCTTTGGTGTCTTTTGCTTTGATGGACTCTCCTCCGAAAAATTATTAAATTAAAGGAGGAGTTTTTTTATGCCAGGATTTTTAACACTTTTACCACCACTTGTCGCTATTTTATTAGCATTCAGAACTAAAAATGTTCTTTTATCCCTGTTCGTAGGAGTACTTACAGGTACATTTCTTTTAAGTTTAACTTCCCACGGTTTTATTTTAAGTTTCTTCTATGCGTTTTTAGGATTAGTAGATAAGATACTTGCATCCCTATCAGATACTTGGAATGCAGGAGTAATACTTCAATGTCTTGCGATAGGAGGCCTTATTGCAGTTGTATCTAAAATGGGTGGTGCAAAGGCAATAGCAGAGTCACTGTCAAAGAGGGCAAGGTCTGCAAAGAGTGCACAGCTTATAACTTGGCTTCTTGGAATTCTTGTTTTCTTTGATGACTATGCAAATTCTTTAATTGTAGGGCCAATAATGAGACCAGTTGCTGATAAGATGAAGATATCAAGGGAAAAGTTGTCATTTATAATAGACGCTACGGCTGCACCTATTGCAGGAATTGCACTTATATCCACTTGGGTTGGATATGAGATAAGCTTAATAAAGGATGGATATGCTCAAATTGGACAAGATGTAAATGCCTATGGAATGTTTGTTTCTACAATACCTTATAGATTCTACAACATATTCATACTTATATTCATAGTTCTAACAGCAGTTTTAGCACGTGAATTTGGGCCAATGCTTGAGGCAGAGAGAAGAGCAAGGATACTTGGAAAGGTAATTGCAGATGATGCAAAGCCAATGGTATCAAATGAGGCTTCAAACATTGAACCAAAGGAAGGAATTAAATTAAGTATATGGAACGCAATAGTTCCAATAGGTGCACTAATTGTGTTTGCATTTTTAGGATTTTACTACAGTGGATATACAAGCATAATGGCGGGAGAAGATAAGGAGTTAATTGAGGTTATTAAGAATGCACCACTATCCTTTAACTCAATAAGAGAAATATTTGGTGCATCAGATGCCAGCGTTGTACTTTTCCAATCAGCTCTTTTAGCAAGTATAATAGCAATTATAATGGCTGTATCACAAAGGATAATGACAGTAGGAGAAGCAATTGATACTTGGCTTGAGGGAGTAAAGTCACTTGTAATTACTGGTGCAATACTACTTCTTGCTTGGTCACTATCTGGAACAATTAAGGAACTTGGTACTGCAAAATATTTAGCAGGGGTTCTATCAGGAACGCTACCAAAGTTTTTACTTCCAAGTTTAATATTTGTTTTAGGTTCAGTTATATCCTTTGCAACAGGTACATCCTATGGAACAATGGGAATATTAATGCCTCTTGTTATTCCACTTGCGCACTCAATGTCACCTGATGCAAACTTTATAACAATGAGCATAGGTGCTGTTTTAACAGGTGCAATCTTTGGTGATCACTGTTCACCTATATCAGATACAACGATTTTATCCTCAATGGGTTCAATGTGTGACCACCTACACCATATTAAGACACAGCTATACTATGCAGTAACAATTGGAGTTGTAACAATTGTATGCGGTTACTTACCAGTTGCATTAGGTATACCAGTTGTAGTTTCACTTCTACTTGGAGTATTTGCTTGCTTTATGATGGTAAGATTTGTTGGAAAACCTGTTGAAGAGATAGAAATAGAGGCTGAAGTTGGTTTGGAAGAATAGTTTTAAAAGTAAACATAAGGTAATGGATACCTTATGTTTACTTTTTATTCCTATATATATTATAATACATATAGGAATAATTTGGCGGTGATATATTGAATGGACAAATAAGTACAAATAAGCCTAATAAAGAGATTAATAAATTAATGTGCAATTTGAATTGTGTTGATTTTATTGTTGAAAAGAAGAGTTTAAAAAGGGTACTTTGGTATAATTTTTTAGTTGGGGTTGCAAGAGGATTAGGAATGGCATTTGGATTTACCGTACTTGCAGCTATAGTTGTATATATACTGCAAAGAATAGTAGTTTTAAATCTCCCATTGATTAGTAAATTCATTGCTAATATAATAGAATTGGTTAAGATGTATGGTAAATAATTAAGTTAATTTTTGATAAAAAACTATCATTATTTGAGAAAGTGTAATATAATATATTGTGGTGAAAAATAAATATGTTGTTAGGTGAGGCTCCTACAAAGAAAAATGCTACTGCCCAGAAAAATCGAGAGATTCCAATGGGTTAACAGAAATAATCGTGAAGGTTATTTCTAATGTAGCTGACGCAGAGTCTACGCTTTGTAGTGCTAAAGCTCAACAATAAAGAAATGTATATTTCTCTACTGTTGAGTAGAGATTTTTTATTTTAAGAAAGAAGGGAGTGATGGGTATGGATTCTGGTAGTCCTGTTCCGGAGTATAAAAACTTAATAATAAAGAGCCATATTCATCACTTTGGATATTGGCTCTTCTAAAAGGAGGGGTCAGAATGAATGAAAGAATTTTAGAGCTACTGAAAAATAAAAATTATAAGGAATTAAGAAATGAACTAATTGAGTTAAACGAAGTAAATATAGCCGATATAATAGAAGAAGTGGATACCAGTGAAGCGGTTATATTATTTAGACTTCTTCCAAAGGATATGGCTGTTGATGTATTCTCATATCTTTCAAATGAACAACAGATGAATATAATAAATTCAATTACAGATAAAGAAATAGAGCATATAATGAATGAGTTGTACTTTGACGATATGATTGACTTTATTGAAGAGATGCCAGCCTATGTAGTAAAGAAGATTTTAAAAAATACAAAGGAAGAGGAAAGAGCTCTAATTAATCAGTTTTTAAACTATCCTGATAACTCTGCTGGAAGTCTTATGACTATAGAGTATGTTGACTTAAGGAAGGATATGACAGTAGCAGAGGCAATAAAGCATATAAAAGAAACAGGAATTGAGAAGGAAACTATATATACCTGCTACGTTATAGATAGCAGTAGAAAGCTTGAGGGTATAATATCCCTAAGAAAGCTTGTGACTTGTGATGAAGACAAAAAAATAGAACATATTATGAATACAGACGTTATATATGTTCATACCCACGATGACCAAGAGATGGTAGCAAGCCTATTTAAAAAGTACGACCTTATAGCAATTCCAGTTTTAGATAAAGAGGAAAGATTGGTTGGAATTATAACAATTGACGATATTGTAGATGTTATTGAGCAGGAGAACACAGAGGATTTTCAAAAGATGGCAGGTATGGAGCCAACTGATATTGAATATCTTGATGCAAGCGTATTTACCCTTGCTAAAAATAGAATCGCTTGGCTTTTAATTCTTATGGTTTCGGCAACCTTTACAGGTAGAATAATTCAAAGATATGAAGAAGTTCTTCAATCAGTTGCAATCTTAGCAGCCTTTATACCAATGCTAATGGATACAGGTGGAAATTCAGGTGCTCAATCCTCAACGCTTGTGATAAGAGGACTTGCACTTGATGAGATTAAAACAAAGGACTTCTTTAAAGTTATATTTAAGGAATTTAAGGTATCATTTATAGTTGGTACTGTACTTTCTGTAATTAACTTTTTAAGAATTTATTTCATAGAGAAGATTAACTTTAAAATTTCACTTACTGTAACAATAACATTATTTATCACAATTATGCTTGCTAAAATTGTAGGAGGAGTTCTTCCTATAATTGCAAGAAGATTAAAGCTTGACCCAGCTATTATGGCAAGCCCTCTTATCACAACAATAGTAGATGCTGTTGCATTAATAGTATATTTTACTTGTGCTACTATGATATTAGGTATATAAATAAGCCCCATTAATGGGGCTCAGATAATTGACAAATCTATTTGTTAGCTAAATTATGAAAAAGCCCCATGAAGGATTTTATTTGACTTTTTCATAAGCTTTAGCAATTCTTGGCTTTTCGACTTTGAAAAAGTTCGTAATTCGGCACAGGAGGTGCCGAGCCGAGCGGGCATCAGGACGATGGCATCGCGAGGGTAGGACTTTTTCAAACAAAGAAAAGCTTAGAATTGATTAGCGAAATGAACGGATGCCTAAGGAATCCTTCATGGGGCTTAAATATTAATCTCCAAAGCTTATTCCTATTGAACGTGCAACTTGAACAAGTTCGCTATTTGGATCAACATTTTTAGTCTTACCAATTACATTTTCAAGAGAATCATATGTAATAGTATTACCCTTTAGGCATACCATATTTCCAAACTTCTCTTGATGTATAAGTTCAACCGCTGCAACTCCATATCTTGTTGAAAGTATTCTATCAAAAGTTGAAGTATTTCCACCTCTTTGAATATGTCCAAGTACAGTACATCTTATTTCATTACTCTTTATTAGTTTCTCTAAATCGCTTGCAAGCTTATTTCCAATACCTCCAAGTCTTACTGGATCTGGGCTGTCTTCTACTATTTTGCTAATTACTACACTTCCATCCTTTGGTTTTGCACCCTCTGCAATAACTATAATGCTAAAGGGCTTTCCTTGTGCCTTTCTCTGTTCAACCTTTTCAACCACCTTTTCAATGCTGTAGGGTATTTCTGGTATTAAAATAACATCTGCAGAACCAGCAATGCCAGAATATAGAGCAATCCAACCTGCATTTCTACCCATTACCTCAAGAATCATTATTCTGTGGTGTGATTCTGCTGTTGTATGAAGTCTATCAAGTGCGTCTGTTGCGACATCAATAGCTGAATAGAAACCAAAGGTTAAATCTGTTGAATATAGGTCATTGTCTATTGTTTTTGGTATACCAATAACCTTAACTCCCTTTCTTGCAAAGTCGCGTGCACTTGTTAGTGTCCCATCTCCACCTATTACAACAAGCACATCTACATTTTCCTTCTTTAGATTTTCAACTGCAACGTCTGAAACATCTTTCTTTACTATCTTACCATTTTCTTCAACAGCATAATCAAACAAGTTGTCCTTATTTGAACTATAAAGAATGGTTCCACCCTTATGTAGTATTCCTGAAACAGTATCTAATGTTAATGGAATAAAATCATTTTTGTAAAGTCCCCTATAACCATATTTATACCCAATAACCTCATATCCATACTTTAAAATAGCTGTTCTTGTTACTGCTCGAATTACAGCGTTAAGACCAGGACAATCCCCACCGCCTGTTAAAATAGCTATTTTCTTTGTTGCCATATAAACCCCTCCAATTTAATTAATTAAATAAAGACCCTATTAATTAAATTATAGTACCATATAAAGGTTAAAATAAATAATATTCTGAATATTTAAAAGTTATTTTTACTTAACAAAAAAAGTATTTTTGAATATAAACATACAAAGATTCACCTAATTTCCTGAATATATAAGTGCTTTTTGGTTAAATTAATAGTAACAGAACAAAACAGGAGGTGAAAAGAATGAATACAACAGGTAAAAATCAAAAGGTTATACCAGAAGCAAAGAAAGCACTTAACCAATTCAAATATGAAGTAGCTAATGAAGTAGGTGTTAAGGTTCCAGATGGAGGTTACTGGGGAAATATGACTTCTAAGGAATGTGGAACAGTAGGTGGCTACATGGTTAAGAAGATGGTTGAGGCTTACGAGAGAAATCTTGCTGGTAAGTAATAACCTAAAAACAAAAAAAGGGAGTATCTTCGGATGCTCCCTTTTTTATAGAAAAATTAACTACAGAAGTTGCTGCCTTTTAAAAGTAGGAGTCAATCATTATTACATATTAAATATTAGTTTGCGAAGATATTTTTATATAAAACTTGTATATACAAAGTTTTATAAGGAATATTTTCTTAATTTAAGTTAAAAAATATTATGTTATTTTTTATAAGTACAACTATTTATAAAATGAATATATTATATAAGGGGGGATTAGTATGAAAATATGCATTGATGCAGGTCACGGTGGAGGAGATACTGGTGCTGTAGGGCCAACTTATTTAAGGGAAAAGGATGTTAATTTAAATGTAGCCCTATTTTTAGGAGACATATTAAAGTTAAATGGAATAGAAGTTGTTTATACAAGAACAACCGATACAAGGCTTGGAAACAATAGTAATGAAAGTTTATCAAGAAGAGTAAAAATTGCAAATAAAAGTGGGGCAGATTATTTTATAAGCATACATTGTAATGCAGCTGAAAATAGAAGTGCAAATGGTAGTGAAGTGTTTATTTATAACGATATGAGCAGGGCAAAAGGTATGGCAGAAAAAATTTTAAATCAAATTGTAACAACAATGGGATTTAGAAATAGAGGAGTAAAAACAGCAAGGTTTTATGTTTTAAAATATACTAAAATGCCTGCTTGTTTGGTTGAAATAGCATTTATTAGTAATCCTAATGAAGAGAAAATACTTGCAGATGAAAAAAAACAAAGGAAAATAGCCCTGTGTATTGCAAAGGGTATCGGTGAAGCTGTAGGAATTAATATAGTTGAATATAAGAATGGAAGAGTAAATGCTAAGAAAGGATTAAATGTAAGAAAAGGCCCATCTACAAAATTTCCTATTGTGAGAGTTTTAAAATATAAAGAAGAGATAAAGATTTATTCGGTTGAGGATGGATGGTATAGGATAGATGATGGATGGGTTTATGCACAATATGTAGATTTAATATAGAAGGTGGCAATTTTGCCACCTTTATACTGCTTCAATTGTGAAGGAGATTGTTCTTTCCTTTGGTTTGTCAGAGTATTTTTCTCTTAAGAACTTTTCTGCAACCTGAGGGAAGAGAAGGTATGATAAAACATCTTCATCCGTCTTTGCAAATTCCTTTATTTTTTCCTTTGTCTTTTCAAATACAGGTTCAAGCGTATCTGCAAATCTTATTGTTAGTGGTTTTTCATCGCCTAATACCTTTTTTATTAATTCTTCATTTATTGTACCTGGTGCCTTTCCATACTCACCCTTTATATATGCCTTAACTTCCTTTAAAACTATCTTATACCTTTCTCCTTGAAGAACATTAAGGGCAGCCTGCGTTCCTACCATTTGACTCATTGGAGTAACAAGTGGTGGATAACCTAAATCTTCACGCACTCTTGGAACTTCTGAAAGAACTTCATCAAGCTTATGAAGTGCCCTTTGTTCTTTAAGTTGTGATATAAGGTTTGATAGCATCCCTCCAGGTACCTGATAAACAAGTGCATCAGTATCTGTTCCAAGTACAAATGGGTTTAGCTGTCCTGATTCTACATATTTATCTTTAACCTTTTTAAAGTGGTCGTTTATTTTCTTTAATGTTTTTTCATTAAGTCCTGTTTCGTATCCAAGCTCCTTTAGAGCATAGTGGATTGATTCGGTTGCAGGCTGGCTTGTTCCACCAGAAAAGGAGCTAATTGCAGTATCTATACAGTCAACACCAGCCTCAACAGCCTTAAGGTAAGTCATTGGTGCAAGGCCTGTTGTGCTGTGGGTATGAAGTACAATAGGTAGGTTAACAGTCTTTTTAAGAGCAGATACAAGCTCATAGGCATCCTTTGGACCCATTATTCCTGCCATATCCTTAATGCATATAGAATGAACCCCCATTGATTCTAATTCCTTTGCAAGTTTTATGTAGTTTTCTGTGTTATGGATTGGGCTTATAGTGTAGGCTATTGTTCCCTGTGCGTGTCCACCTTGTTTTATTACTTCATCTACACAAACCTCGATGTTTCTAAAATCATTAAGTGCGTCGAATATTCTTATTATATCTATACCGTTATGTATAGACCTTTTAACAAATTCTCTAACAACGTCATCTGGATAGTGTTTATATCCTAAAAGATTTTGTCCACGAAGAAGCATTTGGAGCTTTGTATTTTTGACTCTCTTTCTTATATTTCTTAGTCTTTCCCAAGGGTCTTCGTTTAGGAATCTAAGGCAGGAATCAAAAGTTGCACCACCCCAAGCCTCTAAAGAATAATATCCTGCAGAATCTAATAGTTCAAGTGCAGCCTCAAATTCTTTATAAGGAAGTCTTGTTGCAATTAAAGATTGATTGGCATCCCTAAGTATTGTTTCGGTTATGTTAACTCGCACATTCCCCACTCCTTTTTATATGATATATATATTATACAATAAATTATCTATAATATCAAAAAAATGAAGGATAAATTTCATAATTAATGAAATAAATTTAGTAATTAAAATATTTTGGATATATTGAAAAAATATACAAAAATGCGTATAATTAAAATAACAATAAAATAAATACTTTTAAAGAGGCCGACTCTTTAAAAAAAAGGAGTTGAGTCGGTATGAAGAACTTGCGGATAAAAATTGATAAACTAAAGGAGTTGTTGGAGAGAAAACTAAGAGAAAATGACTATGCAACAAAAGAAGAAATAGTAAAAATAAGCCAAGAATTAGATGAGTATATAGTAATATATCAGAAAAAATATCAGAATAAAAAGGTAGTATAGGGGATTACCCCTATTTTTTTGCAGTTGACAAAAAAAAACGATGGTACTATAATCAAAATAGAATATGCACCTGTAGCTCAGCAGGATAGAGCAACGGTTTCCTAAACCGTGTGTCGCACGTTCGAATCGTGTCAGGTGCACCAAGAAAGTCCTTGGAAATGCTACTTTTCAAGGACTTTTTTTTGGGCTCTTTGTCAATTGTTGGGGCGGGTATTCGATTAGAATGCCTGTCCTTTCTTGTTTGAGAGTGATTTTAGAAAGATAAGTTAGATTGGGGAGA
>NZ_JAIHAO010000026.1:0-27796 GCF_020054765.1 Caloramator sp.
GCTTCAGGAGGCATTAAAGAGACTTGGATATTTAAAGATAGATAGAACGACCACGTATTATGGATATATGACAAGAGATGCAGTTATGGCGTTCCAAAGGGCAAATAAATTAGCTGTAGATGGAGTAGTAGGGCCAAACACAATTAAGGTTATTAATAAAAAGTTGAAATAAAAAAGTGCCACCCAGGTGAATTGTGACATTTTCCGTAAAATGTAAAAATTCACCTGGGTTTTTGTGCAAGTTGTTATGGTTTATTAAATAAATTAACATTGAAAATTGTTAAAATTCTTTCTATAATGGTAAATGGGGGGGAGTATCTATGGATAATATTGTACCAGGAAGCTTTCAGCTTATGAAAAAAATAAATACTGGTCTTATTATAGATGTAATAAGGCTAAAGGGCCCTATATCAAGGGCAGAGATAGCAAAGATATTAAATTTAACGCCAGCAACAGTTACAAATATAACGGCAGAGTTGCTTAATAAAAATATAATTGTAGAAAGTGACCTTGGACAATCTACAGGTGGAAGAAAGCCAATTCTTCTTAAAATAAATGCTGATTCATATTATATTTTATCTGTACATATAGGTTCTACAAGGATTAGAACTGCAGTTTTGAATATGGAGTCAAAAATTATAGGTAAAATTTCAGTTAAAACAACTCCAAAAACAACTTATGAAGAGGCATTAAATATTATCAAAGAGGGAATAGAAAGATTAGTTAATGAAAATGAGATTAATAAGGAGAAGTTACTTGGAATTGGTATAGCAGCCCACGGTATAGTAGATGCTGAAAAGGGTAAAATTGTATATTCTCCAAATTATGGGTGGAAAAATAAAAATATAAGAACAGATATAGAAAAAATATTTGATGTACCAGCCTTTTTAGATAGAGACGTAAGAGCAATGGCACTTAGTGAGAGCTGGTATGGTGCAGGTAAGTATGTGGACCAATTTATAAGTGTTAAGATTGGCTATGGAGTAGGTATATCTTTAATAAATAATAAACAGCAGATGCGAGGATATACTGATGGATTTGGAGAATTTGGGCATACTAAGGTTTGTTTTAACGGGCCGCTTTGTAGCTGCGGAAATAGAGGATGTATTGAGACATTTAGTTCAGAAAAGGCAGTAGAGAGATATGCGGCAGAGTTAGGACTTGAAAAGGATTGTATGGCTATACATGAATTATCCTTAATGGGTGATGAAAGGGCTATTTCTGCAATAAATAGGGCGTCTGAATATTTAGGTCTTGCAGTTGCTAATTTAATTAATACATTTAATCCACAACTTATTGTATTAGGTGGAGATTTAATTGATGTTAACGATTACTATTTAAATGGTACAATTGAAAATGCAAAGAAGTATGCACTACCAGACCTTTTTGAAAGCTGCGATATAAAGAGGGCAGATACCAAAGGCGATGCCATTATAAAGGGTGCTGCAGTTTTAGTACTTGATAATTTATTTGATTATATATAAAAGCAAAGTCACCTGCTTTTTAGGCTGGTCAGGCTGTTGAAAAAGTTATATATTGATTAGCCCCATGAAGGATTTCTTAGGCATTCGTTCATTTCGCTAAGCAATTCTAAGATTTTCTTTGTTTGAAAAAGTCCTACCCTCGCGATGCCATCGTCCTGATGGCCGCTCGGCTCGGCACGTCCTGTGCCGAATTACGGACTTTTTCAAAGTCCATCCACCTTTTAGGTTGGTGACTTTTTTATCGAAAAAGTATGTACATATTAGCTTTGAGAAGGATTTAATGTCGTTCTTTAATTAGCTAAAGCTATTGAAATAACGCGATAAAATCCTTCCATTATGGGTAAATTACAGTCAACAGAGCTTGTTTGTTAGTAATCGAGAAGTCATCTGTTTAAAGGTGAATACTTTTGTGGAGCTAAATGGAAAATGTCACATTTCACCTGGGTGGCACTTCCGAGGTTGTTTATTTTGTAGGTGATGGAAATTACATAGCGTGGTTGATTATTTTTATTTAAAAGTACGCCTTCTGTTACAATTGCTTTTCCGTGTTCTGTGTATTCGGTTTCTGAATAGAGCAGTTTAAGGTTTAATTCCTCGTTGGAGTTGATTTGTTTTTTGTAATCCCCAAAGGATACTGTGTAGATACTGCCTTTTCTTATGAGGTTTATTTGGTCTCTTATGATATTAGGCGATAGAATCTCTTTAATAGCATCTTTAAAAGTAAATATATATATGTTTTCAACATCGTCTTCAATTGAATTAATTATAAAATCATCACATTTATCGTCATTTATGTCTTCTACGCTACAATAAAAATTATCGATATTGAGTTTTATGTCTTGGGTTTTAGTCGTTCTTTTGCTTTTAAATACAATCTTTATTGTACTATCATCTTTTACAAGATTATCATCTTTTACAAGATAAATTGTGTCAACTCTTGAGTCACCATCAAAATCTCCAATGCAGGAGTATAGTATGTTGTCGGTGTTAATTTTATTTTTCTTAAATGTTGGTATTGAACAGGAAGATAAAAAAAGGAAAATTAAAAGGACTGCAAATACTTTTTTCATATATCTTACCTCCATAGATAGTATTTGCAGTCTTTACAAATATTATTTGACTATATTTAAATCCGTAATAGTATATTTTGGTACTTTTTCTTCTACCTTAGATAGAGATAATCTAACTTTATAAACAAGAGCTTCATTTCCAGACTTTGATTGTACACTTGTTCTTACAAGATAAGTTATTTCTGTTGGCATACCATCTTTGTTGTATTTAACTTCTGATAGCTTTGCATCTTCAAAGTTTCCGCTTTGAATAGTTGAAGTTAATTTGTTGTCTATAATTTGATTAAATGCTTCTACCTCCTTCTTTTCTACATATTCTATAAAGGATGCTATAGTGTCTTTTCCGAGTGTTAGATTATTTAGAGTGCTAAGTACAGGAGTTAGTTTTCCTTCCTTTGCAATAAATAAATTATAATTCATACCATTATTATTTCTTGTACCTAATAGTACAAAGTTATTTGATGAAGCAGGGTGTTTAATTAATCCATAGATTGAATATCTACCTGAAGCCATCTTTTCAAACTTGTCATTATTAAATTTATACATTCCTAAGATTGAGCCTGTTTTATCCTTAGACTGAATTACTATCTCTTTAATCTTATCATTATCGATGTCGTCTACAGTTATATGCATTGGCCAATCTTCAGAATAGTATCCGAGAGTCTTTATAGTTTTGTCTGCTTCGATTATATATCCTTTTCCATCGCTCATCGCAATACTTACACCATATTCATTTGTCTTTTTGTCAACATTAATTATTATGCTGTCGATTTTTCCGTCGTTATTTATATCATCTTTAATTGTATATTGTGAACCGATGTTATTTATAGTTTCATTTGTGCCTCTTGATGCAATTATAATTGCCGCTATAATTATCACAGCCAGAATAATTGCAGCCCAGATTAAATGCTTTCTTTTTATTACGTAGATTCTTAAATTCATATAATCACCTCCCACTAATATATATGTTGTAATATTAAAAAATATTTGTGGTAAAATACTAATAATAATAATTTTGTTGTTGTGGAAATCTAATACAAATAGTTGTATAATTTATGTTGTGCTGACTAAAATTTAAACATAGATAAGTAGGAGGCGAAAGGATGAAAAGAATAATATCGTTTGTTTTAGGTATTTTAATGTTATTTTCAACCTCAGGTTGTGGTCTTATGGGAAAGGAAAAAAAGGAAGATAAAACTACTATAAAATTTGCAACATTTTATAGTGCAAAGAGTGAGGAAAAAATAATTGAGGTTTATAAAAAAATAATAGAGGAATATCAAAAGAAAAATGATAAGGTAAAAATAGAGCTTATAACAGACTATGGAGATGAAAATAAAATAAAAAGCGATATATCAAAGGGCGAAGTTGACTTAATAGGATTAAAAAGGCAACAGATTATAGAATATGCAAAGGCAGGTATGCTTACAGATTTAACACAATTTTTTACTGAAAAAGAACTAGACAAAAAGGTTTATGATGTATCTTTAGCATATGGGCTGTATAACGATAAGATATATGGCTATAATGATATGCCACTTACTATAGAGTTTTTCTATAATGTTGATATGTTTAAAAAATACAAATTGCAGGAACCAAAGACTTTAAAGGAACTATTTGACGTGTGCAAAAAATTAAAGTCTTTGGGATTAACACCAATGGAGGTTGGTGCCCTTGATAATTGGACACTTGCTATTTTATTTAGCCAAATCAATGCCCAAACTACAGGTTCAATAGAGGCAGCATCAAAATACAATTCAGATAAAAATGGATACCTTACATTAAAGGGAATAGATAAGTCCTTTGAAATATTTGAAAAGTTAAACACTAATGCACTATCTAAGGGAAGTGTTGATATAAATTACAGGCAAAGTGTTGATGATTTTATAAAGGGGAAGGTTGCAATTCTTCCAGCTGGTGCTTGGGCAGCAAAGTTGATAGATGAAATAAAACCTACAAACTTTAATTATTCAGTTTTTACAGAACCAATAAAATTTGTTGATGAACCAGTTTCGATGTTTGCAGGTGCAGGAGGACAAACAATAGCAATATCTCAAAAGAGCAAAAATGCTAAGGAGGCACAGGCATTTATAGAATTTTTACTTTCAGAGGAGGCCCAAAAGAAATTTGTTGAGGCAAACTTCATATCACCACTAAAAAGTGCAAATAGCAATGATAATGAACTTCAGGATAAGCTTTTAAATCATCTAAATGCTACTGATAAAAATAGTGTTGTGTTTATGGATAACATTCCAACTAATATGCTTGATGTGTTGTCTAAGGTTTTATATGATATGCTTGAGGGAAGAGTAAAATATAAAGAGGCGTGGGATAAGATACTAAAGCTTATATATCAACAATAGGGGAGCTATATTATAGCTCCCCTTGACAATTTGGACAAACACCATAGAAATATAGTTTATGAGTATTTACCTTGTAGTTTGTATAACTTTCAACTTCCTTATTTAAATGCTCAAACACAGCATCCTCTATATCGTCAACCCTACCACAGCTTGTGCAGACAATGTGGGGATGATTATCTACGTTTGCATCAAATCTAAAATTATCTTCTCCTACATTTAATTCTTGTACCAATCCAAGCTCTATTAGAGTCTTTAATGTTTTATAAACTGTTGCAAGGCTCATTGTAGGAAAATCTGGTCTTAATGCTTCATATATCATTTCTGCTGATGGGTGAGATTTGGTTGACTTAAGGTACTTGTATATGGCATATCTTTGTGGCGTTAATTTTAAGTTTTTTTCTTTGAATAATGCAGTTAAATTATCCATATTCACCATCCTTCTTTAAGGAAAAATATTATCTATTAATATATTACATCTAAAAATATTCTACGTCAAAGGTTTTTGGCGTTTAAATATTGTGTAAATTAGTAAAATTAAAGTAATTAATGAAAGAATTGCTGAATATTCACGTATAAGGTTTTTAAAGAGTCTTAGCTTATAGAAGTTTCCTGTTAAAAAGTCCAAATTGTAACAGGAGTTTCCTATTAAATCTAATACAAACTTTCCCCACTTTGTTACAAAAAGTGTATTAATTTGACCTTGGTTTGAAATAGTCGTAATATTAGTGTATTTGTTTGCAGAGTTTAAGTCAATATTTTTGGACAAAATATTTATTTGATTTTTTTTAAGATAATATTCCGCTGTTGCAGTTAAATCTCTTTGATTTTTAGAATAGTTTATTAGAGAGTTTAAGGAATTTCCTATACCCTCAAGAAGAACTAAATCATAATTTTCGAAGCCTCCCTGCAGCATATTTAATCCAATTTTATTTTGGTTGTATCCAGACAAAAATGCAAATATTATTGTTCTATCAGGCTTTATTAGTTTTTGGTATTGAACTGCACGAATCACTTCGAGCATTATGCTGGAGGATATGAAGTTGTCGATATTTGAGTTGTATATCTTATCGTCAATTTTATATTCACCATCATAAAAAACTGCAAGGATTATTGGATTATATAGTTTATTTTTCCCCTCTATAACACCATATATGTTTTGAAGTGTTGTTTCCTTTATCTCTGCACCTGATTTTACTCTAACTTCATAGCCTTTACTGGTTAAATATTTTAATTCATCATAGACAGTTTGTGATACTAATAATTTAGTTAAACCGTTTTTGTAATTATAGTAGGTTCCATTATATAGATTAGAAGGAGAGATTAGATCGCCTTCTTTCACAGGGCTTATAACTGCAGAGATTCCAATTTTCTTAAGTTTAATATCTATATTGAATATATCATAAAGGTTTTTTTCTTTATATATATCAGTTAAGGCAATTGAAGATTTATATTTTATGCTATTTAGGTTTTCTGTCTCAATTATCTGTGGTACATCCATATATGTGCCTGGAGATATAATACCTCTATAATCTTCAAAGTATTCGGTTACATATTCATATTTTTTAACAACCTTTCCATACTTTGATATTACTTCAAGGGTGGATTGATGTTTCTTATTTGGCATAAGGGTTGTATATCTATGGATATAGGATTTTTCAGTAGGTTTTAGTCCATTTGATTTTAAAAATTTTTCTATATATGAAGAAGAACTTTTAATATATTCTTCATAACTTTTAGAGCTTTTATACCTGCTATATAATGCGTTGTAATTTGTAAGACAAAAGGACGTAGAAAAACCGTCTGTTTTAAAGTTTTGACCAAGATTTGAAAGAAGTATAATCAATACTAATAATGTTATAAGCAAAAAGTATACCCTTTTACCCCTAAGGTCGTCCATAAAAAAACCTCCCTAAAATATTTTGAAAATTGATAAAATTAATAATTTATGATACAATTAAAATAAGATAATGAAAGTGGTGATGTTTATGTTTATTTATCTTTTTACTTTTATTTTAATGGGTTTTAATATACTTATATGTTGTCATTTTATATTAAATTCACTACTAAAGTCAAACTATTCTTCAGTCTTAAGAATTGATAAAGGAAATATACAGGATAATATGTAGTACAAATTTTAACCGCCTTATAGGCGGTATTATTTTGGCAAAAATATGACAATTAATATAAATAATGTAATAAAATTTTGTTTGAAAAATGTTGAGTTTTTGATAAAATTATTATGGAAAGGAGCGTGGGGATAATGCTTGTGAATGACTGGAAAGAATTTTTGATTCCCTACGAGCAGGCAGTTGAGGAACTAAAGATAAAGTTTAAAAGTATGAGAAAACAATATAGGAGCAAAAAGGAATATTCTCCAATTGAATTTGTTACAGGTAGAGTAAAGGAGATCTCAAGTATACTGGAGAAGGCAAAAAAACTTGACATCCCTCTTAATAAGATAGCAGAAGAAATGGAGGATATAGCTGGTATTAGAATAATGTGTCAATTTGTTGAGGATATATATAAGGTTGTTCAGCTGATTAGGCAGAGGGATGGAAAGGATCTAAAGATTGTATATGAAAAGGATTACGTAAAAAACAAAAAGGAAAGCGGTTATAGAAGTTACCACGTAATAATAAAATATCCAGTTCAAACGGCAGATGGAGAGGTAGAAATACTTGCAGAAATACAGATAAGAACTCTTGCAATGAACTTTTGGGCTACAGTTGAACATTCATTAAATTATAAATATAAGCAAAGTATTCCTTCAGAAGTAAAGGAAAGGTTAAAGAGGGCGGCAGAGCTTGCATTTCTTTTAGATGAAGAAATGTCTGAGATAAAAGAGGAAATAATTGAGGCTCAAAAGATGTTTGAGGAAAAGTCAAGTATTATATCTGATATACTTGATAATATAATTACACTTTACTCACTTGGTAAGATATCAGAGTCAACGGATTACCAAGATAGATTTAATAGGCTGCTTGAGTCGGGGGATATAATTGAATTTAAAAACCTTCTTGATGAGATTAAAAGGAAGGTACAGCAATATAGATTGGAACAATTCCAAATTGAGGAGTAGGTTTGTTAGGCATCAGAATAAATTTACTTAATGAATTTATTCTGATGCCTATATTTATTTTATTTTTGGATAAAGTATTATTTTTTATTTTAGTTTTAAAAAGAGATGTGTAAAACAGTATTACATCTTTTCAACTACATCAATTCCAAGTAGTGCAAGTCCGTTTTTGATAACATATGTTGAAGCTTCAACTAATTTTAATCTTGCAGCCTTTAGCCCATCATCTTCACAGGATAGTATTGGACATAGGTTGTAGAATTTGTTAAAGGCTTTTGCAACATCTATTATATATCTTGTAACTATTGATGGTTCGTATTTTTCAATTGATAGTAAAATAGCCTCGTTAAAGGATGCAAGTAATTTTACAAGTTCAAATTCCTCTTGAGAAGAAAGCTTTGCAAAATCAGCTGATGCAGTGGATTTTTCCTCTTCTGCACGGCGAAGTATGCTCTTTGCCCTTGCATAGGAGTATTGAACGTATGGTCCTGTTTCACCATCAAAGCTTAATATATCATCAAAGTTGAATATTATTTCTCTTTCTCTGTTGTTCTTTAGGTAAGTAAATATTACAGCACCAAGTCCAACCTTCTTTGCAACCTCATCTTTATTTTCAAGTGATGGGTTCTTTTCTTCAATAGCCTGTCTTGCACGTGCTATTCCTTCGTTTAGAAGGTCTTCAAGGAATATTACATCTCCCTTTCTTGTTGAAAGTTTTTTATCGGCAAATTTAACAAGACCAAATCCAACGTGAACACAGTTGTCTGCCCAATCATATCCCATAAGCTTTAGAGTAGTGAATACTTGTTTAAAGTGTAGAGACTGATCCATACCAACTACATAAATATTCTTATAAAAATCATAGGTCTTCTTTCTATAGATTGCTGCAGCAAGGTCACGTGTTGCATAAATTGAAGCACCATCAGCCTTCAATATTATACAAGGAGGCATATTGTATTCATCAAGATTTACAACCTGTGCTCCCTTACTTTCTACAAGAAGGTTCTTTTGCTTTAACTCCTCAACAACTGCATCCATTTTATCGTTGTAGAAGCTCTCACCTGCATAGGAGTCAAACTTTATATTTAACATATCATATATTCTATTGAATTCCATTAGGCTTACATCTTTTATCTTCTGCCATAGTTTAACTTCTTTTTCGTGGCCATCTTCAAGATTTTTAAAGTGTTGTCTTGCAATATCCTCAAGAGATGGATCCTTTTCTGCCTCATCGTGGAACTTAACATATATTCTAAGAAGTTCCTTAATAGGTTCCTTTTGTAGTGCCTCTTCATCCACCCAGCGTTCGTATGCTGCAATTAGCTTTCCAAATTGTGTTCCCCAGTCTCCAAGATGGTTTATACCTACACAGTTGTATCCCTGAGAAGAAAGTATTTTGTATAGAGAATTTCCTATTGCTGTTGAACATAGGTGTCCAACGTGGAAGGGTTTTGCAATGTTTGGTGATGAGAAGTCTATTGTAACAGTTTTGCCTTCACCTATTTTGGAATGTCCGTAGTTTTCCCCTTCAGTCAATATTTTTTCTATAACACCCTTTGAGAAGGAGGCCTTATCCACGAAAAAGTTTAGATATCCTCCAACTGTTTCAACTCTTTCTAATCCATCTTTATCTATTTTTTCGGATAGTTCCTGTGCAATTAAATTTGGAGCCTTTCTAAATACCTTTGCAAGTTGGAAACAAGGAAATGCAAAATCCCCCATTTCAGGTTTTGGTGGGATTTCAATTAGTTTTTGTACATCATTAATATTAAGTTCTGCAGCCTTTGCAATCTTTTCTGCAATTATTAACTTATAGTTCATTTTTACACCTCCGATATATGTAGAATATTGTTTACATTGTCTAATAAAAATGGAAATAAAAAAACCGCCTCTATAATAGAGGCGGTTGTCCGCGGTACCACTCTAATTGGCTAAAAAGCCCACTTATTTAGATAACCCACAGGGGTCTTACCATACTTGCAGATGCTTTCTGGCAGAGTCTCCAAGGCTCTTTTCCCAAAAGGTCTGTGTAGAGCTTCCACCGTCCTCTACTCGCTAAGACAGATGTCTTAAGGTACTCCTCCTCTTCATAGACTTTTAAATATTGAATTTTACACATTATTATAAAATATTAATTGGAATAATTCAAGGTTTATCTATTGGGATTTACCTTATTTTCATTACCATTTAAAAGTCTTTTGATATTGCTTCTATGTAGATATACTATAAAAAGTGAAAGTGCTAAAAGAACAATTAAAAGTTTTACATTTTTATATTTGTAGAAGAAAATTAGAGTGATTATAAAACAGGAGAGCATTGATGCAACTGATACATAGTTGGTGGCGTGCTTTAATATTTTCCAAATAACTAAAAGTACAACACCAAGTAAAAAGTCGAGGGCAAATATTATTCCAAAGAAGGATGATACACCTTTGCCTCCCTTGAATTTTGCAAATATAGGGTAACAATGTCCAAGTAGGGCACATATCCCAACGAATGCAGCAGCCTCCATAGATAGATATTGCTTTGCTATAAGTACAGGTAGGAAGACCTTAATTACATCAATAAAGGAGACAGCAAATCCTGCCTTTTTCCCAAGAACTCTTCCTGCATTTGTTCCACCCATATTTTTAGAGCCGTGTTCTCTTATATCAATATTATAAAAGGTTTTGCCAATTACCACACCTGTTGGGAAAGAGCCGCAGAGGTAGGCTGTTATAAAAAATAATAAGTTCTTCATTTTTACCTCCATTTGTTTTAAATTATGATATATATATTTTATATTATATTTAATAGATATGACAAGGATGTTTTTTTGGTTGTTATTGGCGAAAATATAATTAAAAATTTAACCAAATATAGGTTATTATAGGGTAATAAAAAGAGCATAGAAGAGTTGTTTTATTAAATATGTATTTTTTAAAAAGGAAAAATAAGATTGGCATAGTTGTTGCTTAATAAATTTTAAATTTATTTAAAAAGGAGAGGTTGAGATGGTTATATTTATAAAAAATATAGAGGTTTATTCTCCAGAATATAAAGGTAAGAAAATTATATTGATATTGGATGATAAAATTGCCTATATTGGAGATGACGATATTGATTTAAAACTACCTTTTCCTGTAAAAGTAATTGATGGCTCAAAGTATTATGCCTTCCCTGGATTTATTGATGGCCACGTACATATAACAGGTGGTGGAGGAGAGGGAGGATCTGCAACAAGAACTCCTGAGATAGTTTTATCGGACATTATAAAAGGAGGTATTACAACAATAGTTGGTTGTCTTGGAACAGATGGTATTACAAGAAGTATGGAAAACCTTTATGCAAAGGCAAAGGCACTTGAGGAGGAGGGAGTAAGCACATATATCTACACAGGTTCCTATAGGGTTCCTACAGCTACTTTAACAGGAAGTGTTATGAAGGATATTATGATGATAGATAAGGTTATTGGAGTTGGAGAGGTTGCACTATCCGACCACAGGTCGTCACAGCCAAGCATAGAGGAAATAAAAAGGCTTACTGCAGATGCAAGGGTTGGAGGAATTCTCTCTAAAAAGGCTGGAGTTGTAAATATTCATTTAGGTGATGGAGATAGGATGTTAAGCTATTTAAAGGAGATAGTAGATACAACTGAAATACCAATAACACAATTTTGGCCGACGCACATAAATAGAAATCCAAAGCTCTTTAAAGAGGGAATTGAATATGCAAAGAAGGGTGGGTTTATAGATTTTACAACAAGCTCAGATCCAGTATTTTGGGAAGAGGGAGAAATAAAGGCAAGTAGGGCAATTAGAATTTGCCTTGAAGAGGGTGTAGGTGAGGATAATATAACACTAACCTCGGACGGGCAGGGAAGCCTACCTCAATTTAATGAGAAGGGTGAATTTGTAAAGCTTGGTATAGGAAGGGTTACTTCGCTGTATAAAGAGGTTAGGGATGCAGTACTTGAAGATAAGGTTCCTATAGATAAGGCTTTAAAATGTATAACAAAGAATCCAGCAAGGATATTAAAGCTAAATAACAAGGGAAGAGTAGATATTAATATGGATGCAGATTTAGTTTTAGTGGATAAGGATAGTTTAGAAATAGAAACAGTTATTGCAATGGGAAAAATTTTAATGGAGGATAAAAATATTTTATTTAGGGGAACGTTTGAATAAAATTTTAGAGTAAATGACAACCTCATAAAAAAAGAGTTATAAATTGATGGGGTTTTATTTTTTGAAAAGAATTGATTAACAAGTTAATCAGATTGTTGACAAACCAATTTGTTATCTAAAGTATGAAAAAGCCCCATGAAAGGATTTTATTATGTTTATGAATGAATGCCTTAAAATCCTTCATGGGGCAAATCAATATATAACTTTTTCAACAGCCTGATTAACAAGTTAATGTAAATATTGTAATTAAATCTGTATTAATGTATAATTATGGTATGTTTCTAAGGGGGTGTATTATGAGAATAAAAAGAAATTATGTGATATTTGGACTTTTTCTATGGATTGCAGCGTGGGTTGGTAACGTATATTATTTTAAAGTTTTAAAGGAACCTTTCTTTTTAAAACATTACTGTGAAGTTAGAGAGGGAATGCAAACTGTTAGTCTTTATTATATAGATATGGCTAATAGGGAGGATAAGATAACTTCTATATATTTTCCTGAAATTGATTATAAACCAGTTATATTAAATAAAACAATTAGTATACATTCAGGAAATTATGATTTAAAGAGTATAGAATTAAATCTATTGCAGGGAGATGATAAGGAAATTTTAGATAAAATTAAAAATACTCTTGTTACTAAGATTGAGGTTGAATATAAAAATGGAGAAAAAAGAGTTATTGATGTAGGAAAAATTTATATATATACAGAAAATAAAATAGACAACGATATTTTAAGCTTTAGATCAATAAGTAGTATTTCAGATGGTAGAACGATAGCTACATTTAGAGCCAATGAGAACTTAAAGATAAAAAAATTGAATTATGAGTTTATGGATATGGATGGTCTATTAGGACTAAAGGTTAATGGTAAATCGGTTAATGGTGATGAGCCTTCAACAATAATAGCAAAGGATGAAGAGTTAACGATAGAAGCAAACTTTGAATATAATAAAGATAGTAGTATGAAATATAATGTATATAGCTTTTTTGTGAATGTAGAATTTGAAACTTTAGATGGTAAAAGGGGTGTTAACTCCTTTGAAGTAAATAATCAGTTTATAGGCAATGATATCTTTAATGCACTTAAATATGAAAGAAGTGGGGTGAATAAATAGATGAATAAAGGAGCATATAAATATCTTTTTTGGGGTATGATTTATATATTTTTAAATATCCACATAGGTTATTTAAATATACTTCCTAATTTTATTGGATATATATTTATTCTTCAAGCACTGAAGGTGTTATCTGGTGAAATAGAAATTTTAAACAAGGCAAAATTACCAACAATAGTGTTAATTCCAATAGGAATAAAGGACATCCTTGAGCAGAATTATTTATATAAATTATTTGAAACACAGTATAATATAATTATATTGAAATTTTTAAATTCTTTAGAAGTAGTTTTATTTTTATATGTTCTTTATATTTTATGCCAAGGAATTTCTTCTGTTTTAAGGGATAGAGGACTTTTAAAAATAGAAAAATCCATAAATAATGCATTTAGAACATTTTTTATATTTTCAGTATTAGTTATATTTTTTGATCCCTTTTCCTTAAATCTTCCTTTGGAATTTGGGTATATTGCCATTATTTCTGCAATTATATGTTGTATTATAGGGCTGTATTTAGGGTATCTTTTTAAAAAGATTGGAGATGCGATATAAGAATAAATTGAAATTATAATTGGTTTGAAAAAGCCCCATGAAGGATTTCTTGGGCATCGCTTCATTTTGCTAAGCAATTCTAAGCTTTTCTTTGTTTGAAAAAGTTCTACCCTCGCGATGCCATCGCCCTGATGGCCGCTCGGCTCGGCACGTCCTGTTCCGAATTACGAACTTTTTAAAGCCGAAAAGCTAAGAATTGCTAAAGCTCATGAAATATGCCATTTTAAAATCCTTTCATGGGGCCTTTTCATACTTTAGCTAACAAGTTGGTTTGTCAACAATCTATAATTTATATATAAATTTTAGCATATCTACTTGCCAATAATTTTATAAATTGCATCAAGGGTATATTTTACCTCTTCCTCTGTATTCATATGGCCAAAGCTAAACCTTACTGTTCCCTTTGGAAATGTGTTTAGAGTCTTATGGGCAGATGGTGCACAGTGTAGCCCAACCCTTGTCATAATTCCATAATCTCTATCTAATAAAAAGGCAACCTCTGAATTATCTATATCTTCAAAGGAGAGTGAAACTACAGGAGCTCTGTTTTTAATATCTTCGTATCCAATTAGCCTTATTCCGCCTATGTTCTTTACCCCATCTATAAATATTTTGGTTAAATAAAGTTCCTTTTCTCTTATTGCTTCAGTTGTTTCGTTTTGTATGTATTTTAATGATGCATTAAGTCCATATATTGCAGGAAGGCATAGGGTTCCTGCCTCAAATTTATCAGGAAGATATTCAGGTTGCTCTTCGGATTCAGAGAGGCTTCCAGTTCCACCTTCAATTAATGGGGTTATTTTTGATGCAAAATCGTTAGTTATAATAAAACCTCCTATCCCTTGAGGGCCAAGGAGACCTTTGTGTCCTGTAAAACATAATGCACTTAGATTTGCTTTTTTAAAGTCTATATCAAATACTCCTGCAGTTTGAGCACTATCTAACACAAAATGAATATTATATTTTTTAAAAATAGAGCCAAGTTTTTCTATATCCTGCATTGTACCACAAACATTTGAGGCGTGGGATATTACTGCCATTTTTGTATTTGGCTTGATTAAACCTTCAACCACATCATAGTCTATTTGACCAAATACATCACAGGGTATTTTCGTGAATTCAATTCCTGATTTTTTAAGGCTATTAAGTGGCCTCATTACTGCGTTGTGTTCCATAGAAGACACCAGAATATGGTCACCATGTTTTAAAAATCCCTTTAAAAGCATATTTAAGCTTTGGGTTATGTTCATAGTAAAGACTGTAGATAGTGGGTTGTCAAAATTAAACAGGTTGCAGAGAAGTTCCCTTGTTTCATATACTACTTGTGCCGCAGAGTAGGAATTTTGATAGCTTCCACGTCCAACGTTGCTTCCTATATTTTCTATAAAATCACAAACAGCCTGTGAAACACATTCTGGTTTTGGGTATGTGGTGGCAGCATTATCTAAGTATACTCTTTTCACTGTATCACTCCTTTAGATAAATGTGTCAATTATATTTTAACATATTATTAATATTAATTTGTAATTTTTTATATAATGTTATAAAATAAAAATAAAAAGGGGTTGATAAGATGAGCAAGCCGCTAATAGGGATAACTTGTGACTATATGATTTCAGATAAGGATTTATCTTTAGGGCAGGAGAGAAATTATGTTGCAAAGGACTTTGTTGATGTAGTTATGGAGGCTGGTGGAGTACCAGTTTTAATTCCTATTATAAACAGTGAAGAGGATTTATTAAAGATAATGGATACATTAGATGGAATTATATTATCTGGTGGTTTAGATGTAAATCCAATATACTACGGAGAAGAGCCATCGCTTCATGTGGGATTTACATATACTCCAAGGGACTTATGTGAACTTTTTATAGTAAAGGCGGCAATAGAGAAGGATATGCCTATACTTGGAATTAGCAGAGGTCAACAGATAATAACTGTTGCCTTTGGAGGAAAGCTATATCAAGATATAAGTGATGTTGAGGGAACATATATTAATCACTTTCAAAGGGCAGGGATACACGATATAGGCCATTATGTTGATATAAAGAAGGGGACAAAGCTTTATGAGGTGTTTGATACTGAGAGGATATTAGTAAATAGTTTTCATCATCAAGCAGTAAAGGTTGTGCCAAAGAATTTTATAGTATCTGCCTATTCATCTGATGGGGTAATTGAGGCTATAGAACATGAAAGTAAACATATTATGGCAGTTCAATGGCATCCAGAGCTTATGGCAAAGAAGCATCCAGTTATGACAAGGTTATTTGAGTATTTTGTAAAGAAGTGTGTATAAAAAATAAGACACAAGGATATATGTTTCTTGTCAATCTGTTGAAAAAGTTATTTATTGATTAGCCCCATGAAGGATTTTAAGGCATTCGTTCATTTGGCTGAGCAATTCTAAACTTTTCTTTGTTTAAAAAAGTCCTACCCTCGCGATGCCATCGTCCTGATGGCCGCTCGGCTCGGCACGTCCTGTGCCGAATTTAGGACTTTTTCAAAGTCGAAAAGCTAAGAATTGTTAAAGCTCATGAAAGAGCCCAATAAAATCCTTTCATGGGGCTTTTTCATACTTTAGCTAACAAGTGGGTTTGTCAACAATCTCACAAGGTGAAGGGCACCTTATTATGCATTAGTAGGAGGAGTAAATACTCTTGTGGAAAGTTGCTCATCGAGAGAATAAAGAGCACTTACATCATTACCTATTCTTTCAAGCTTTTTAATAAGTGAATTAACGGTAGCTTCTTCCTCAACCTGCTCATCAATAAACCACTTTAAGAGGCTCATTGTTGCGTGTTCTCTCTCTTCAAGTGCAATATCCATTAGTTCATATATTCTCTTAGTTACCTTCTTTTCATGTTCAAGGGCTGCCTTTAGAGCATCAAGGGCAGAACTATATTCATTTTCTACATCAGGTATTCCTTTAAAGAAAATCCTTCCCTCCATTTCGTTTATGTAAGAATAGAACTTCATTGCGTGGAACTTTCTTCTTCTGCTTGAACTCTAAAGAAGTTTGCAAATCCAGGTAAATCAATTGATTCAAAATATGCAGACATAGCAAGATAAATATGTGATGAATAAAACTCAAAGTTCATTTGGTCGTTTAGTTTTTCGAATAATCTTTGTGATATCATAATAGTACCTCCTTTATAAAAATAATTTATGGATAATAATTATATAATAACATTAATTTTCAAAAAAGTACAGTTGATTAGTTAATATTGTGAGGACAGAGGGTAGAGGTTTTAGTTTAATTATAAAATTGTGTTTGAAAGTATTGTTAATGAAAGTGGCTGAATTTCTATTGATAGTTGGAAGCTTTTGTGTGGAGTATCATATATATTGTTTTTATCTATATATAAGTACCAATTGCCTTCAGGAAGATTAAGCTTTACTGTATTATTGTTTGCATTGTAAATTATAATTATATCCTTAAAACTATCATAGTTGGCATAGTCCTTTAGCATAAACATAACAGTATTTTTAGGGGATTCAAAAAATTCAATATGTTTTTCTATAAGTTCTCTATCCTTCATTCTTAAGGCAGGGTGTTTTTTTCTAAAATTAACAAGTCCCTTTAGATAATTGTAAACATCAATGTTTTTAACCTTAAGACTCCAATCCACCTTATTTATTTCATCCTTTGCGTTGTAGCTATTTTCAACACCTTTTTTGGTTCTTAAAAATTCATCTCCAGAGTGAATAAAGGGCACACCCTGTGATGTTAAAACAATTGCGTAGGCCAATTTATGCATACTCTTTAAATCTTCAAAACTATCCTTTGCATTAGATATATTTAGTTTATCCCATAAAGTATGGTTGTCGTGGCAGGATATGTAGTTTATGTTTTGGCAAGGTGTTACATAAAGATTAGGAAGTCCTTTAACACATTCCTTTATTGTATTTTCAAGACCTGAGGCTCCACTTACAAAACCCTTCTCCTTATATTCAAATACACTACCACGAACGGAATTTCTAATTGTATCATTGAAGAAACCTATCCCTATGAGTTTACCTGAATTCTTCTGTATTGCTCTTTTTTCTTCTTCTATTCCTGTTGGTATGTTCCAACCCTCTCCATATATCATTGCATCTGGATTTATTTTTAATATTTCATCTCTTACACGATTCATTGTATCTATATCGTGAAGTCCCATTAAGTCAAACCTATATCCATCTATATGGTATTCTTTAGTCCAATATTTTACAGAATCTACTATAAATCTTCGCATCATATAATTTTCAGATGCTGTGTCATTTCCACAACCGCTTCCATTTATAAAGCTTCCATTAAGATTTTTTCTAAAATAATAACCTGGTACTAATCCTTCAAAATGTGTCTGCTGTGCTTCATACATATGATTATATACAACGTCCATATTAACTCCAATTCCAATGCTATGTAGTTTTTGAATTAATTTTTTTAGTTCTATTATTCTGCTCTTTGGTGAAAATGGGTTTATTGAATAGGAACCTTCTGGACAGTTGTAGTTTTGAGGATCATACCCCCAATTATATTTATCAAGAGGATATTTTTCATCAACACTTTTGTAGCTAAAATCATACATAGGCATTATTTGGACGTGTGTTATACCAAAATCCTTTATATGGGAAAGGGCTGTTTGAATTTCCTCAAAGCTTGTGTTTTCTTCTGTTAGGCCTAAAAACTTTCCCTTAAGATTTACACCACTTGTAGAATCAATTGTAAAATCCCTTATACTGAGCTCATAAACTATAGCGTCAACGTTTGTATTTAATTTAATATACCTATCCTCCTCAAACCCTTCAGGATTTGTTGATTTTAAATCAACTACTGCACCTCTTAGTCCATTTACTCCAACTGCATAGGCATATGGGTCAACTACAATGTTTCTTTTTCCATATACAAAGGCTTCATAATTATAAAAAATTCCATCCAAATCACCGTTGACTTTTGTATAATAAACCCCCTTATCTAATTTTTCCATTTTATATACTTCGGGTTCTTCATCTATAGTTGGGTCAAAATTTTTATAAAGTAAAAGGTTTATTTTTTCTGCCACAGGTGACCAAACATAAAATTCTGTAAATTCTTTATTATAAATATATCCCAGTGGGCCATCATAGGCATAAATAAGATTAAATTCATCTGTTTTAAATAGAGGAGAGTAATTTACATTAAGCAAATATCCTTCTATTAAAATATAGCATTGCTTTTTAATATCAATATGACCTTTTATGTTTATACATATGTCGTCTCCACAAAGGTTAATTCTTTGTATTTCGTGATTAATATCCTGTTGGAATATTTTTATTCTGGTATTTTTGTTTATTCTTATTTTGTTTTTCTTGATTCCGTGTACTACTACTTGGTTAAAGCCTTTTAGGTATGAATATAGCATATTTTCTTCTCCCTTCAAAATATAGTGTCTTTTACTATTTTATATTTTTTTTATAAAAAAAGGAATATACAAAGTTAATAACTTTAAGAGTTTACTGAGATGTTTATATATTATTCCTATTTAGTTTTTTATATTTTTATAGAAGTTAAGAAAATCTATACTTTTCTTTATTTGAGCAGTACTACCCTGTAATATAATTAACATTTTATTTTTTGTACTATTGTAAATAAATTTTTGTTAATTTTAATTAATAAAAAATATAATAACAATAAATAATATTGCGAAAAATTACAATTAACGGTAAAATATGAGTGGTGTGTTAACTATTTAACAAGTATTTAGGGGGGATTATATGATAAACCTAACCATTGATGGAGTAAAAATTTCAGTTGAAGAAGGAACGACAATACTTGAAGCTGCAAGATTGATTGGAAAAGATATTCCAACTCTTTGTTACGATGAAAGATTAAAGCCCCACGGTGCTTGCAGAATATGTGTTGTAGAGGTGGAGGGAGCAAGAAGCCTTTTAGCATCCTGTTCAACTCCTGTTCAGGAGGGAATGGTTGTACATACTGAATCAAAGAGCGTTATAGAGGCAAGAAAAACAGTGTTGGAGCTTTTAATTTCAAACCATCCATTAGATTGTTTGACCTGTGAAAAGGCTGGAGACTGTAAATTACAGGATTACTGCTATAGATATGACATTAAAGAGGACAAGTATGGTGGTGAAAAAATAAAATATGAAATAGACGATAGCAATGAATTTTATGTTTGCGATCAAAATAAGTGCATACTTTGTGGAAAGTGTGTTAGGGTATGTAATGAACTACAATGTACTGGTGCCATAGGTTTTGCAAAACGTGGATTTTATACTCATATAGCAGTTCCCTTTGATAGAAAATTATATGAGTCTGATTGTGTTTCTTGTGGTAACTGTGTTGCAGTATGTCCAGTTGGAGCTCTAACTGTTAAAAAGAGGGACAAGTATAGAGCTTGGGAGGTTAAAAAGGTTAGAACAACCTGTTCCTACTGTGGTGTTGGATGCCAGATGTATCTACTTGTAAAGGATGATAAGGTAGTAGGTGTAGAACCTTGTTTTTCAGAGCCTAATAAAGGTCTTATGTGTGTAAAGGGAAGGTTTGCATACAACTTCATAAACCATAGAGATAGATTGAAGAAGCCACTTATAAAGAAAAACGGAGAATTTGTTGAAGTTGAGTGGGATGAGGCATTAGATTATGTTGCATCAAGACTTAAGGAGATTAAAGAAAAGTACGGCCCAGATAGTATTGCAGGCTTTGCATCTGCAAGATGTACAAATGAAGATAACTATATGTTCCAAAAGTTTATGAGGGCTGTAATTGGAACAAATAATATAGACCACTGTGCAAGACTCTGCCACGCTACAACTGTTACAGGTCTTGCTACAACCTTTGGAAGCGGTGCTATGACAAATAGTATAGGAGAACTTGAGATGGCAGACTGTATATTTATAATAGGTTCCAATACTACTGAAACACATCCTGTTACAGCAACTTATATAAAAAGGGCAAAATTAAATGGAGCAAAGATTATTGTAGCAGATCCAAGAGAAATAGAATTGACAAAGGGCGCAGATGTGTTTATGCAGCTAAAACCTGGAACTAATGTCGCACTACTTAATGCAATGATGAATGTGATAATTGATGAAGGCCTTGAAGATAAGAAGTTTATTGAAGAAAGATGTGAAAATTTTGATGAACTTGTAGAGATAGTAAAGCAATATACTCCAGAGAAGGTAGAAGAGATAACAGGAGTGAAGGCAGAGCTTATAAAAGAAGCAGCAAGGCTTTATG
This sequence comes from Caloramator sp., assembly GCF_020054765.1. Classification (NCBI taxonomy): domain Bacteria; kingdom Bacillati; phylum Bacillota; class Clostridia; order Eubacteriales; family Clostridiaceae; genus Caloramator; species Caloramator sp. The sequence goes on from NZ_JAIHAO010000026.1 coordinate 21,049, forward strand.
CAATGAGCGAAAAATCAAGTATAGTATACTCAATGGGAATAACTCAACATTCATCAGGTATTGAGCACGTGTATTCAGTTGCAAATCTTGCTATGCTATGTGGTAAGATTGGTAAGGAAGGCTGTGGAGTTAATCCACTTCGTGGACAAAATAATGTTCAGGGATCCTGCGATATGGGATGTCTGCCAGACGTATTACCAGGTTATCAAAAGGTATTTGTAAAGGAAAACCTTGAAAAATTTGAAAAGGCTTGGGGAGTTAAACTTTCAGATAAGGTTGGATTGACTGTTCCTGAAGTGTTTAAAGCAGTACACGATGGAAAGATAAAGGCACTTTATATTATGGGAGAAAATCCAATGGTTTCAGACCCAGATATAAAGCACGTAGAAGAAGCATTAAAATCCTTAGAATTCCTTGTTGTTCAGGATATATTCTTAACAGATACAGCAAAGCTTGCTGATGTTGTTTTACCTGCTGCAAGTTTTGCTGAAAAGGATGGAACATTTACAAATTCAGAAAGAAGAGTTCAAAGGGTTAGAAAAGCAATAAAGAATGTAGGAGAAGCAAGAGAGGACTGGAGAATTATTAAGGAATTGATGCTAAGATTTGGGTATGAATGCAGCCTAAATTCATCAAAGGATGTAATGGAGGAGATTTCAAAGCTTACTCCACAATATAGGGGTATAGACTACGAAAGAATTGAGGGAAAGGGACTACAGTGGCCTGTTTTAGACAAGAATCACAGTGGAACACCAATACTTCACGTAGAAAAATTTGCAAGGGGTAAGGGATTGTTTAAACCAGCTTATTATAAAGAGGCGGCAGAAACACCAGATTCTGAATATCCTTTGATACTTACAACTGGTAGAGTTCTATATCATTATCATACTATGACAATGACAGGCAAGAATGAAGGTTTAATGAATATAGTTGGTGAGTCATTTGTGGAAATAAACCCAATGAACGCTTCAAAGCTTGGTATTAAGGATGGAGAGATGGTTGAGGTAACATCAAGAAGAGGAAGTGTAAAGGTTAGAGCAAAGGTTACAGAGAGAATAGAAGAGGATGTAGTATTTATGCCATTCCACTTTAAGGAAGCAAATACTTTAACTAATACAGCATTGGATGAAGTTACAAAGGAACCGGAATTAAAGGTTTGCACTGTAAGAATAAATAGGTTATAATAAGGGAGGTTCTCTCCCTTGTTATAATTTTATCAATAGAAAGGAGATGCTGTATGGAAAAAAGAATGTTAGTACCAAATGAAATTGTTGATGAAACAATTGCTGCTGGTATAAAAAAATCAAAGCTTAAGACTCTACAAATGATTATTTTAGGAATTATAGGTGGTGCTTTTATTGCACTTGGAGGTTATTCTTCTGCTGTTGCCAGCCATTCAATAGAAAATTTTGGTGTAGCAAAGTTGGTGGCGGGTACGGTCTTCCCAGTTGGACTTATGATGATATTACTTGGGGGAGGAGAACTTTTTACAAGTAACACAATGATTTTGGTTGGTGTTGTTGATGGTAAAGTAGAGCTTAAAAAGATGTTTAAGAATTGGTTTTTTGTTTATTTTGCCAATCTTTTAGGTTCAATAATAATATCATATTTAATATTTGCTTCAGGTGGACTTGATGTAAATGGTGGTAAGCTTGGGGCCTATGCATTAAAGGTTGCAGCATATAAGGGAAGTTTACCCTTCAATAAAGCCTTTACAAGTGGTATACTATGTAATATATTAGTTTGCATAGCGGTATGGATGTCTTATGGTGCAAAGGATGTTATTCACAAGATATTTGCTGTATGGTTTCCTATTATGGCCTTTGTGGTTGCAGGGTATGAACACTGTGTTGCAAATATGTATTATTTTTCAATAGGTCTATTTGCAAAAACTAACCCAGCTTATGTAGAAATAGGTCATTTCACAGCTGAAAAATTATCCCATATATCAATTGCTTCAATGATACAAAATTTAATTCCTGTAACTTTAGGAAACATTGTTGGCGGGGCAGTATGTATTGGTCTTATGTACTATTTAGCACTAAAGAGAATTCCAGCAAAAGTTGAAGTAAATAAAGGATTAAAAATGTAATTATAGATTAATTTTTAATGAGTGCCATGAAAAATAGTTTTTTTTCATGGCACTTTGGTTAAGGGGTGGTTTTTTGAAAAAGTTTTCTACAGCAGCTATTCTCTGTGGTGGCAAAAGTACAAGAATGGGTTTTGATAAAAGTAAAATAGTAATTAATAATAAGTTATTAATTGAAGATATTGCAGAAAGGCTAAATAAAGTATTTGATGATATAGTTTTTATTACAAATGATAAAAATAAATTTAATACAAAATATAGAGTTGTTGAGGATGTTATAAAGAATTGTGGCCCAATTGGTGCAATTTATACAGCTCTTTTAAGCTCTAAGTCACAGTATGTTTTTGTTATTGGATGTGATATGCCTTTTGTTAACTTAGATTATATTAAATATTTGATTGAGGTTTTAAATAAAAGAGAGGTTGAATGTTTAATAACTCAAAAGGGTGGATTTTTTGAGCCTCTATACTCCTTTTATTCTATAGATATAAAGGGAAAATTAAGGGAGGCAATAGATAGTGAGAGATTTAAGATAATGGATGTAGTGAAGGATTGTAGAGCTTTATATACATCCGATGAAGAGGTTGAAAGATATATATCTAAGGAGGATATGTTTACTAATTTAAATTACAAAGAAGATTTGAAAAAATTAAAAAATGGGGGAATTTTTTAATGGATGTTATAAGCTATAAAAAAATATGTGTTTTTAAGGACGGAGAAAAAATAGAAAAGGATGATAGTATAATTGTTGAAAGACCTATAAATTTATATATAAATAACTATTATTTTACTACACTTATGTGCCTGCCTCAAGATTTAAAGGAGCTTTCAGTTGGATTTATAAAGACTGATGGAGTTATTGAAACGTTTAATGAAATAGATAATATAAGTGTTTTAGATGAAGGTGTTTATATAAATCTTGTGGATAAAAATAGAGAAATAAAAAGAAAAGAGAGTGCATTAACCTCAGGATGTGGAAGGGGAAGCGTTCATATAAGCCTAATGCGTAGTGAAAATTTAAAAAAGGTAGAGAGCGATAAAAAGTTTTTATCAGGGGATATATTAAGTAATGTTAATAAATTTAATAAAGAGAGCAGCTTGTTTTTAGAGACAGGTGGAGTACATAGTGCTGCTTTATGTGGGAATAATATAATTGTTAGAATGGATGATATAGGTCGTCATAATGCTATTGATAAAGTTATAGGCTATGGACTTGAGAAGGGAATTGAGTTTTATGATAAATATATAATCACATCTGGAAGGATATCATCGGATATGGTAATTAAGGCATCAAGAATAAACCTTCCATTAATTGTTTCTCATTCTGCACCAACATCTTTGGCAGTTGATTTGGCAAAGATGTGCAATATAACACTTATAGGTTTTGTTAGGGGAAATAGATTAAATGTTTATACTATGTTTGAAAGAATTGTGTAATGAATTTTATGTATCTTGTATAAATTTCTTTTATTTTAAAATTTTTTGTATGCAATCGATTGCATTTTTTAAAAGTATAGTGTATAATAACCCTTGTAAGATTAATTAAACGTTTAAGGAGGATAAGAAATGAGCAAGAAGTTACCAACTGCGGCATATTTCTGTATGGAATACGGTCTTGATACAAACTTTAAGATTTACTCAGGCGGACTTGGGATATTAGCAGGAGATATTATAAAGGCAGCAAAGGACTTAGAAGTTCCTATGGTTGCTATAGGTATTAAGTGGAAGCAAGGTTATGTTGATCAATACATAGGAGAAGATGGAAAGACTGTTGACACTTATCGTGTTTATGAATACGACTTCTTAGAAGATACAGGAGTTAAGGTACCAGTTGAAATAAGAGATAGAAAGGTATGGCTAAAGGTTTGGAAATGTGAAAAGTTTGGAAACATTCCATTATACCTACTTGATGCAGATTTAGATGAAAACTCAGATAGACTACTTACTGCACAACTATATGGATGGTTTGCAGAAGAGAGAGTTGCTCAAGAAATAATACTTGGTGTAGGTGGAGTTAGAGCACTAAGAGAGCTTGGAATAGATGTTGATGTATATCACTTCAACGATAACCACCCAGTATTTGCAGGACTTGAGCTTATAAGAGAAAAGATGGAAGAAGGAATGAGCTTCAATGAAGCATTAGAAGCAACAAGAGAAGAAATAGTATTTACAACTCATACTCCTGTTCCAGCAGGAAACGAAGTTCATCCACACAGATTACTTGAATATATGGGAGCTTATCTACATTTAGATTATTGGCAAATGAAGAAGCTTGGTGGAGACCCATTCAATATGACAGTTGCAGCACTTAGAATGTCAAGAATAGCAAATGGTGTTGCTCAACTTCATAAGGAAACAGCAAATGAAATGTGGTCATTTGTTGAAGGAAGACCAGAGATACTTGGTATTACAAATGGTGTACACAATGGTACATGGCAAGATGCAAGAATAAGAAGAGCATATGAAGAAGGTGAAGACCTACTTAAGGTTCACCAAGAAATTAAAAAGGAATTAATTGCTTTTGTTGAAAAGAGAACAGGTGTTAAACTTGATGCAGATAAGTTATTAATTGGTTTTTCAAGAAGAGCTGCTCCATATAAGAGAAGTAACCTTATATTCACTGATGAAAAACTAATAGCTCCATATTTAGAAAGTGGAAAGATACAAATAATATTTGCTGGTAAGGCACATCCAAACGACTACACAGGAAAGGGTATAATAGCTGATATAGTTAAGTATGCTAAGAAGTATCCAAACAGCGTTGTATTCTTAGAAAACTATGATATGGAAATAGGTGCAATGTTAACAAGAGGATGCGATATATGGTTAAATAACCCAAGAAGACCACAAGAAGCATCAGGTACATCAGGTATGAAGGCTGCTATGAACGGTGTTCTAAACTGCAGTATATTAGATGGATGGTGGCCAGAAGCTTGCAACCATGGAGTAAACGGATGGCAATTTGGTGATGGTAAGGGTGTTGACGACTTCGAAACACTTGAAGAATTAGATGCACATGATGCTAAGTGCCTATACAATGTTCTTTTAAATGAAGTTGTTCCAACTTACTATGAAAATAAGGCTAAGTGGGCAGAAATGATGAGAGAAAGCATTAAGTCAACTCAAGAAAAGTTCTCAGCTGCAAGAATGGTTAAGGAATACTATGATTTAATGTATATAAAGAAATAAGGCTAATTGGCCTTATTTCTTTTTGTTGAAAAAGTTATATATTGATTAGCCCCATGAAGGATTTTAAGGAATCGGTTCATTTCGCAAAGCAATTCTAAGCTTTTCTTTGTTTGAAAAAGTCCTACCCTTTTCATGGGGCTTTTTCATACTTTAGCTAACAAGTAGGTTTGTAAACAATCTGAATAAGGCAGTAGGCATTATTTCTTTATTTTAGTTTACCAACTGGTGTAAGTTTTGATAGGATAGCTTCTTTATTATCGTGGCAGCTATTTATCTCGTCTGTTAAATCGCGTCCTGCCACAAGTCCAAAGTGTACTCCATCAAGCCAAGTTCGGTTTTTTGTAACATCATAAATAATTCCATCTATTGCAACATAAGCAGGGTTTCCGTTTGAACCATCAAATTTTAATAGTTCATCCTTTGTTAAAATTAATTCAGCCCTTTGGTCTTTAATTAGTTCCTTAATCAAATTACATTTTATATTTATAAGTTTGGTTACTAATTCCTTTGTGTTATCATCTTCCCCTCTTAAAATTTCTGTATAACTATTAATATCATCAATTAGGGTAATAATAGCTTCTTCTTTGTCTCTTCTTTCATAACGAGGTTCATCAATTTCGATGTTTATGTCGTATTGTGAGAGTAGTTTTGCTAAGTTGAGTAGAATATAACTGTGTTCTATAGAGATGTTTTTCATATCTATTCCCCTTTTGTCTATTGTAAAGAGAATATTTGAAGTATTCTTTTCTCTATTTATTATGTTAATGAGTGAGGATATTTTTTGTATATCCATACTACACCTCCAATAAAAGTTCTATCATATTAAAATATGAAAAAAATATTGAAAATAGAATAGTAATATTCTTTTTAGTTGAAAACTATTAATATATTGTGATATTATTAGATTTGTGCAAATTGGAGGTGTGACAGGTGTTAAAAGCAGCAGTTAAAAGTGTAGACTTGATAAATAGAATAGAAAATGTTTTAAGGGGAAGAAAAAATCTTATGTTCTATGATGGAAAAAGAGATGGGCTTGATGAGAATGTAGCCTTTAAATATTTTTATTCAAGTCCTAAGAATGCATTGGATTTTATAAATGTTGATATATTTGAAAGTCCTAAGGACTGTGTCTTTGGTGTAATAAATGTAATAATGGATTATGATGGTGGATACGAAGAATGTGGCAGTGATTATGGAAATATCGCAGTAGAAAAAATACAGATTAGAGGCGTTGATAAAATAAAAGTAGAGCTTTTATTAAATAAATGTGGTATTACAAATATAGAGAATGCAATAGAGTTTTTTGAAGGATACATATTTAATAAGACCTTGATATAAAAAAGCCTTGAGAAATCAAGACTCAGGCTGCTGAAAAGTTATATATTGATTAGCCCCATGAAGGATTTTAAGGAATCGGTTCATTTCGCAAAGCAATTCTAAGCTTTTCTTTGTTTGAAAAAGTCCTACCCT